>JBBRKX010000476.1:0-4954 GCA_038231675.1 Chthonomonadales bacterium
GCTATATGCGCAGCTTGCGCTTGCCGATGCTTATACGGCCATGCAGCGTTATGGCGAAGCCAGGTATCACGCCAATCAGGCGCTCGCGGTCGCGACCGCGTTGCGCATGGAGCGCGCGCAAAGTGAATCTCTCCTTCGGCTTGCCCGGATATGCATTCAGACCAGCGATTGGAGCGAAGGGGTGGAGGCGTCGTCGCGCGCGTTCCGTATCGCCCAGCGACTTGGAGCGCGCCATCTTTCCAGCCTGGCTTACTTCTGGCTGGCAGCCGCGACCCCGACCGCAACGCCCACCATAAGCGCGCAGGCGCCCGAATCTGCTATGGGGCGGAAACGTCGTCGCACTGGCGCGGATCCATCGGGCGAAGAGACAGCTCTTTCCCCGACGGAACTCTGTTACCAGGCGCTTTCGTTGGCGCGTGAAATCGGCCTGGTCGAAGTGGAATGGCGAGCCGAAGACCTCCTCGCGCAGATTGCGATGGGGCTGGATCTATCGGGATTCGAGGATGCACAGACAAGGCTTCGCGCGGCGGTCGATACGTTGGATGCCCTGAGAAACTCTCTGGTCGAAGCGGGTCTCACCGATACGCTTCTTGAAAATGAGGATTGTCTCCGCGTGTACGAAAGGCGCGTGCGTCTCCTGGTGCGGGCCGGGCGTCTGGAAGAAGGACGTGCTTTCCTGGAACATGCGGGATGGCTGCCTCTCGCAGCCCGTTTTGTGGGCGAGGGATTGCAGGCGACCGATTCATGACGAGCAGCCCGGTTCCCCCCGAACGCCACCCACCTCCGGGTAACTGCCTTGCGACCAGGAAAACCGCTGGAGCTTCCGAACCCATGTCGACATCGCCATCCTGTAGTAAGCCGCACCAGGAATGTCCCAAGCCAGGCAGCGCCCCGACGCACGCGACCGTACGCCTGACTCAACCGGCCGGTCGTCGCGGCAAGCGCGGCGCGGCCATGGCTTTGCTGGCGGCTACCGTGGTGGTCGCCGCGCCGCTTATGGCCGGTTGTGGGGGGGGGCTGGGGTTCACCGGCGGCAGCATACCCATCGGGAAGGCAGTTATTCTTGGAAAAGTAGTCCGCGCCGAGCAGGCCTCGCTTCCCCTGGAGGGCGCAACCATCACTGCGGTCGCGAAGACGGCGGAAGGCAAAACAACGGTATTGCAGGTAATCAGTAATGCGGGCGGCACCTTTATGCTCACCAATGTTCCAACGGGAGCGACCTTAAGTCAAGTGGATATAGATGTCTCCCCGTCTCAGGACAGTGCGCGCTATTCTCAGCATTTTCAATTCCAGATCTCGGATGGGGGAGCGGCAAACTTGATCGCCGCATTGCCGACGCTCGACGCCGGGGTCTATGACGCGGCTACCCTATCCATTACCGCCGTTTCCAGGGCGCCGCTTGGTCAGCGTATCCATATCTATTCCTCGGTAAGAGATCATAGAGAAATTCCTCTGCACCTCGTGCCCAGCGTTCTGTACATCGGGAATAATGCGATCCTCGACACCATGGAGCCTGACAACTCCAAGCCAAATAATTTCGGCGTCGAAAGCAGGATCTACCTGGACACCCGGACGGTGGGCTCGGGTTCGGTAACGGCTTTCCTTTTCAATGGTTTGCATTCCACGCCTGTCATCATCACTGCGGATCCTCAGGCCCCGCCCGTGCCGGCCGGGAATTGAACGCTGTCTCCTACACGGGATCCTCGACTCGGGCGTAAATATTTGCGCCCGATGCCCTATGCTATAATAGGCGGAAGTGAAAAATCCTGTCGGGGTAACGGAAACCGTGCGGAGGGGCACAAATAAGATGGAAGTCGAAGTGCTGGTGGTAGGTGGAGGCCATGCGGGGTGCGAAGCGGCGCTCGCGGCGGCTCGCATGGGCTGTCGCACCGTGCTCGCCACGCTTGACTTCGATCGTATTGGACACTTGCCCTGCAACTGTTCGATCGGTGGGCCCGCAAAAGGGCACCTCGCCCGCGAGATCGATGCACTCGGTGGCGAGATGGGCGTGAACACCGACAAGACTTTGACGCACATACGATTCGTCGGCACGGGCAAAGGGCCGGCGGTCCAAACCCTCCGAGCGCATGCCGACAAGGATCTCTATCCCCGCGCAATGCGAACCGTTCTGGAAAACACTCCCAATCTTCTCCTCCTGCAGGCGGCGGTCGAGGATTTGATCGTCGACGACGCGCAGGGGACCCGCTCCGTCCGGGGCGTGCGCCTCAAAGACGGAACCGATCTCGCCGCTCGCTCCGTTGTTCTCACCACCGGCACGTTTCTGAATGGACTCATGCACTGTGGCGCAACGCAGACGCCCGGAGGAAGGCATGGGGAAGCCCGTAGCGTGGGACTCTCCGCTACGCTTGGGAACCTCGGGTTTCGGATGGGGCGCTTTAAGACCGGCACCACTCCGCGGATCGATTTAAACACGGTCGATTTCGATGCGACCGTGGCCTTCCCCTCCGAAGATTGTCCGCCGTTTTCCTTTTTGAACGATCGGCGGGTTTCCGCTCGACCGCTGCTCCCATGCTGGCAGACGCACACGAACCTTGCTACCCACGCGGTCATTCGTTAAAACCTACACCTTTCCGCGATGTATGGAGGCCAGATTGTCGGCATCGGCCCACGGTATTGCCCAAGCATCGAGGATAAGGTCGTTCGTTTCGCGGATAAGGAATCGCATCCCGTTTTTCTCGAGCAGGAGACCTGGGACGGCAATTCACTCTATGTGCAGGGAATGTCCACCAGCCTTCCCGCCGAAATACAGATCGCTTTCCTACGTACGCTTCCCGGGCTCTCGAATGTGGAGATGCTGCGGCCGGGATATGCGGTCGAATACGACATGGTGTTTCCCGATCAGCTCCGGCCCACGCTCGAGACCAAGAGCGTTCGAGGTCTTTATCTCGCAGGACAAATCAACGGGACAAGTGGCTATGAGGAGGCGGGCGCACAGGGGATAGTCGCCGGCATGAACGCGGGCCTTGCGGTGCAGGGCCGTTTGCCGATGGTTTTGGAGCGTCAGGGAAGCTACATCGGCGTCCTGATCGATGACCTTGTCACCAAAGGGGTAAGCGATCCGTATCGCATGCTTACCTCACGGGCCGAATACCGTCTTTTGCTGCGGCACGATAATGCCGATTTGCGCCTGACGCCCATTGGGCGAGAAGCAGGAACCGTCTCGGATGCGCGCTGGGAGGCTTTCACGATAAAGCGAGAAGCGATCGAGCACGAGAAGCGGCGCTTTGCGACGACATTCATACACGAGCGGGACAATGAGGCCCTGGTTCGTCTTGGCACGTCGCCCATCAGCGACGGAAAGATGTCCCTGGAGGCTTTGCTCCGCCGTCCCGAACTGAGTTACGGGGCTCTGGCGCGCCTTAGCGCGGATTTGAATCCCCTCGAAGCTCCCGTGATTGCCATGCCCGCAGCCGTGGCGGAGCAGGTAGAGATCCAAACGAAATACGAAGGCTACATTGTAAGGCAGGGCGCTCAGGTCGAACAATCCGTCCGGATGGAGTCGGTGGAAATTCCGGAAGACGTCGAATATGGCGGCGTTCGTTCTCTTTCCCATGAGGGGAGGGAGAAGCTTTCCGCAATTCGTCCGCGATCCCTGGGGCAGGCGTCCCGTATCCCGGGGCTGCGTCCAGGAGATATTCAGGTTTTGATGATCCATTTGGAGCAGCGCAAGCGCGCTGCGGCGATGGCCCTCTGAATCAGGCTTGCGCTCCCCGCTGCTAAACCCTATCCCAAGGGGATAGGCGCTACGCCGCCTGGAGTTGGATGTAGTTCCTGAGTTCGGCCTCGAGGGCGTGGAACTCCGCCTCAGCCTGATGGAGAAGCGGAGACGCTTCCGCCACCTGGCTCTCTCTTCCCATCTTTTCAAGCCGAAGACAAAGATCCCCGAATGCGTCGGCTCCGAGGGTAAGCGCGCTGCCTTTGACCCCGTGCGCGGCCTCCTGGAGCGCGGAGTCGTCGCCGGTTTCCACGGCTTTCACCATGACGGCAAGACTGACAGCGGCCGTGCGCAGAAACGCGGCCAGAACCTCACGTTCGAATTCCGGATCGTCGTCGCAGTTGTAGCGGAAACGCGCGTAACAAAAGCGTAGCGGCCGGTCATCTGGGCTCTTATTTTGTTCCGCACGCAGTGGATCGAATTCCAACGTCACGAGTTACTCCTAAAGACCGTATGCTCGCTGCCCAACATCGATCTTATCCGCAAAGTGAATAAGAAGAGTATCGGCTTCGGAAGTCGCTTTCCTCATGGTGTAAATGCCTATAAATCAACTTTTGTCCGTATTCGCGTCAGCGCATAAAAAGCATGCGGCAAGATCGGGCGGCCACACGCATGGGCGCCCTTCCGCATTGACCAGGATGTGCGCCGTGTCTCCTTCCGCGATCAGTTTGTCCGCGACATAAAGGCGATACCCCATGCGAAGCGTGCGACTTCTTCGCTCAAGAACGCATACTTCGATCCGCACCTCCTCATCATAGAGTGCGGGCGCGATGTATTTGCAATGCGCGTCCAACACCGGGATGAAAAGCCCTCGTTCCCGTTCCATGTGCGCATAACTGATGCCGCGTTGCCGGCAAAACTCCCCACGGGCGGCTTCGAACCACTCGAAATAGCGTCCATAGTAGACCCTCTGCATTTGATCGGTCTCGGCATAACGTACGCGCAGAGTCAGCGATACCGCGTTTTGAGGCGATTCCGGCTCCGATTTCGGTCTACCCATTCTTGTTCTGATTTCCTTCCCTTTCCGGATCGATGCCCTTGACCTTCGCCCATATTCGTCGGCGCCATGATATTGATTTTGCGGGTGGATCCGCCGGCAAATCCGAACCGCGCAGCAGGCTTTCCTCCTCATCCCCTTGAATGCGCGCGGCAGCCGCCCGGAGCAGAGAGCGGTCCTGCAATCCAGGGCCCTGCATGCCCGGCCGAGCGAGCGTGATA
>JBBRKX010000477.1:0-4954 GCA_038231675.1 Chthonomonadales bacterium
ATGTCGCCACGCTCGGCCACCAACTATGCGCGCGACCGATTTACCCTATCGAACCAGACACGGCGTTCATTCCGCGGGCGGTGATCTATCGCCTCGGAATAGGGCCCGACAAACGATGACGCTTGCCGCCTATACGCAAGCCATCGAGACCCCCGTACGGAACTACCTGGCGACCCATCCGAAGATCGATTTCATCGTGCTCACCAAGGGGATACCTATCCGGATTGTCGGAGCTGCGGTCGGCAGTCATGACGAACATAGCCTTGAACCGGCTTTCGGGCGCCCATCGGTCGACAGTTACCTTGCCGCAATGGACTATGCCTCACTACCCGGCGCACGAAAAATCGCCATCTCGGGGAGCGGAGCCGTCGGCTCGGCCTTTGTCAACCGATATTGGAATGCGTCCGAACCTTTTTCCCACGCGAAATTTGGCGGGTATCTCGTGACCCGGTTGGATGGGTATACGGCAGCGGACGCCAGGGCGCTGGTGAGCCGGTCACTTGAGGCGGAAGCGAACGGCCCGGAGACACTTGCGCACGGGAAAGTATTGCTCGATGTTCAGCCGGCTTTCGGGTTGGGCGATAAGGCGACCCAGCCCGCGCCAATCACGATCAGCATCATATCGAGCGAGTCGGCGTGGAGCGAATTCAATGCCGACATGCTGCATGCGCACGATGGGTTGGTAGGTCGCGGAATACCCGACGAGCTGGATTTGACCGAGGTTTTCATCGGTCGGCGCTCCAACCTCACGGGCTACTTTTCCTGGGGAAGCAATGATTCAAAGTATTCTAAAGACGCATACGAGTCACTCAGGTTTGCGCCCGGGTCTTTGAGCGATACCGCAGTCTCGACCAGCGCCCGCACCTTCTTGCCGACCGAGGGAGGTCAATCGCTGCTCGTCGACTTGATTGCGCACGGGCTGACCTGTGGGAAAGGGTATGTGGACGAACCGCTCCTTCAAGCGATCGCTTCTCCCACGATTGCGCTCGACAGATACACTTCCGGATACACCATGGCGGAAAGCTTCTACGCCGCTTCTCATTTCGTCGCCTGGGAGGATATCGTCGTCGGCGACCCGCTCTGCAGCCCGTATCGGCGCAGGGCAGCAAACGATCGGCAAGGGTTTCACCAATAGGAAGGAATCCCCGCTCGCCGCCGAGAAACGAGCCCGCATGAAAATTATGCGGCTCACCCTTCGCCTTGGCGTGCTCTTCGCTCTCGTGCTGCGCGTGGCCGTGGCGTACGCGCAGGCCCAACAGGGCAGCTACACCAAATACGAATACATGATCCCCATGCGGGACGGCATCCGCCTCTATACCGCCGTCTACGTACCCAAAAACAGGCCCGGCAAACACCCTATCCTGCTGGAACGAACCGGCTCCGGCGCGGGCCCTTACGGCCCGAATAGATACCGACGCCATCGGGGATCTCCGAAATTCGTTGAGAACGGCTACATATTCACCGATCAAGACGTGCGCGGGCAGGGCCACTCCCAAGGCGTCTTCGTCCAGGATCGCCCCCAACTCCTCAACCCGCTTAAGCCACAGGACATCGACGAAAGCACCGACGCCTATGATACCATCGACTACCTCGTCAGGAACGTCCCCGACAATAATGGGCGCGTCGGTCTGTGGGGGATCTCCAATCGCGGCTTCTACGCCGCGGTCGGAGCCATCAACTCCCACCCCGCCCTCCGCGCCGCCTCGCCGCAAGCCCCCGCTTCCGACTGGTTCCTCGGCGATGACTTCCATCATAACGGCGCGTTGTTTCTGATGGACGCGGCGCGCTCGGGCCCCCACGATCCCGATACCGGCGGAGACCCCTATAAGTTCTATCTCGAACACGGCGCGCTCTTCGCGCTCACCAACGCCTATTTCAAGGAGGCGGACGGTCTCTGGAGGGATCTCATGGAGCACGGCGCTTATGACGAATATTGGCAGGCGCGCAATCTCCCCCATAACATGCGCAACGTCCACTGCGCCGTCATGACAGTCGGGGGCTGGTTCGACGCGGAGGACCTCTGGGGCGCTCTTCACACCGCCAGGGCAACCGCAGCCCAGAACAAGAACATTCCCACCATGCTCGTCATGGGCCCCTGGTCTCATGGGATGTGGGCCGATCCAACGGGAGATCGGCTTGGAGACCAGGACTTCGGACAGCCTACCTCCGCCTTCTTTCAGAACAAGATCGAGTTTCCCTTCTTCGACGCCTTTCTGCGCGGCAACGGCAAGCGCCGGCTGCCTGCCGCCCGGGTGTTTGAAACGGGCGCCAACCGCTGGCGCACCTTCCCGCAGTGGCCGCCCCGCGAAGCGAAACCGACCGATTTCTATCTCCTGCCCGGCATGACGATCGGGACTACCGCCCCCACCGACACCGACTGGTTCCCACTCGTGGACCGCAACCCTCAGCAGTTTATGGACATCTACACGGCGAAACCGGAGGACTTCCAGACGGCGACGATCCATATCCATCGCGCCGCCGCGGCCACTTCCCACCTGCGCGTCGGCGTGCTGCCAGCAAAATAGCGCCGTCCCGAAGGGTATCCCGCCAACGACGCAGAAAAAGAACCAGGAAACGGAGACTATCCAGCAGGTCCGCGCCGGCCGCTTACTGCACAGACAAGACATTTTGACATAATGTATTCCAGGAGCCTGACGATGAACCTTCAGGCTAATTCTACATTGGCGGCAGTTGCCTACGCACGTCTATAACGTAGAAGACAGTAGGATAGCCTCGTAATGGCTGCAGGAGCTTTATCATGAACATGAATCGGAAAACAACGCGCGTTTCCCTCAGGAAGCGTTCGTTTGCTTGCATTGGATTTGTGGCGGCAATGGGAATGATAACTGTCTTTGCTATTGGGTATGGCCGCGCGGATGCCGCGACGCGCGGAGCAAAAGGAACGCGGTTGTCAGCTCGAACGCATCTGCATGTCGTACCGTCCGCGACGCCCCTGCCGATGCTTATCCAGGGACGTGTTGTCGCCATCGACGGAGACAGGGTTACCGTAAAGACGCCGGACCACGGCCCCGGACTGAATCACGGCCCCGGCATCCATTCGATGTTGATCGCGCTGGGAAAAACCTATACGGTCGATGTGTCGACGGCTACTTTCGAAACCTGGGACGGAACCCGCACACCGAAGTTCAAACCGGTGGTCGGCGACAGTGTCATCGTGATGCTGAAAAGCTCGGCTTCTCCGCAGAGTGGGGTTGCAGGCGCAGCGTCGCCGGTCACTTTCTCGGCGGTCGTGATAGAGACGGCTGTTCCTGTCGCCGGGCGGCCCCCCACCCCCTAATCCCCGGATTCCCGAACTGCGTTCGGCGGGCAAGGGGGACTTCCAGACCCTCATGCCCTGCCGTGTAGGCCCCTCACCCCCTGCGGCCCCGCCTATTCTCCCCTCGCCCGTTCAGGGAGAGGGGTTGGGGTGCGGATTTCTTGGGGAGAGGGGCTTCTCTATTGCTCCTCAGCCGCCCTGAGGGAGGGCGTGGGCGATACGGGCGAGGACATTGGGTAGATCATTTGCTACCTCCTCAGTAGTGACGCGTAGGATCGTATAACCATATGCGTTCAACATATTGTCGCGAATTTCGTCGTATGCTTGCTGGTCTGCAAGGGCATGGATGCTTCCGTCGATCTCAATGACCAGACGGGCAGCACCGCAGCAGAAGTCCGCGATGTAACGACCAAGCGGTCGTTGGCGACGGAACTTCGCGCCTAACAGGTTTCTATCGCGCAAGGGCTTCCAAAGCAGGGCTTCGGTATCGGTCTGTTGCTTACTAAGCAGGCGCACCAATGGCAACTTATACTCTGGTATTTTCCGCATGCCCTGCTCTCTTTCTCTGGTCTAATATACTTACGCACATTACCTTATAATAGCCCCGCTCCAAGGGACCCTCGCTCTATCCCCGCATCCGTTCCGGGCCTTTTCTTGTCCCTTATCTCTGGATATCTTCACGTACTGTTTTCCACTTTAGGCATTCCATGGCTTGCTTCCTTCACCCCTGCATATCAGCGTGTGCCCTCCTGATACCCTCACACCCGTAATGGGAGAGGGGGTGAGGGTCTCAGGGAGGTGCATTTGAACACTATCGCGAATGTAGGTATACCCCACAACCGACTGGCTGCCCACCTTAAATAGGGCAAAAAACTGTCTTGACAAATGGGGTCACTATATCATTCTACGTTCAGCAGGTCGACATTAAATGCGTAGTATACACTCAATCGCCTCGGTCGCCGTTCATGCGGCGGCCGGCATGCTTGCCGGGAGACATTGCTTGCATGATGTCTTCCGGCATTGCCATGTGTAGACTTTTCCTTACCAAAAATTGCCATAAATCGGCTATTTTGGCCTTGATAATCCAGAGTTGCGGATTTGGGTAAGAAAGTTGTGTACAATGTTGTGAATGACCGATCGGTACAATCCCTCCAGTACCAGCGGTAATCTGATTGCATCGTCCATTGCCGTATCTCTCAGGTACGCCGTAATACTTCTGGGGATCGTAGTTCATGAATAATTTTTCAGGGCGTCTTCGTAATCGGCACCTTTTCTCGTCTCTTATGCTTGCCGGCGTGCTCCTTGCATCAGGCGCCCAAGCACTTACCTACTCTATCGAAGATCTGGGATCGATCCCGGGCATAGCGAACAGTTATGGCAAGGGCATCAACGCGAGCGGCCAAGTGACAGGAAAGGCCATTTCAGGCCTCCATTCCCATACCTTTCGTACGACTTCGGGGGGTAAGATAAGCGACCCAGGCACGGATCTAGGCGTGCTTCCTGGAGGGTCTTCCAGCCAGGGCTACGGTATCAACGCGAGCGGCCAGGTAGCGGGACAGGCCGATGTAAGCAGCGGCTACAACCATGCCTTTCGTACGACTTCGGGGGGTACGATAAGTGACCCTGGCACGGATCTAGGCGTGCTCCCTGGAGCGACTTACAGCATCGGCTATGGCA
>JBBRKX010000478.1:0-4954 GCA_038231675.1 Chthonomonadales bacterium
CGCCGGCGCCACGGTCGGCGATATAGGCCTGAAGCTTGTCGAAGTCGTTGCCGTTCCCATAGATATGGTATTCGAAGTCCCACCCCAAACGGTTGAGATCTTTCACAATGTCCACCATACGGAAATTATAGGTCTTGAAATTCGTGATGCGTCCTATGGACACAAGCTTACGACGGTTTGCCTTTCGCTGGGCACGGCCAAAACGCGCGATATCCACGGGCAATGGGAAAATTGGAGAGCCGCTGAAATCTCTGTCCAGGCAGTCTCCATGATCCGTCGCGGAGGAAGGAGTCATAAAGAACACGTTCTTCGCCGGGATATGGCGGAATATCCTCTCGATAAGCCGCTGCTGAAACCGCTGGCCTTTACTATGCCAACAATATTCGCGCGGGAAGTAAGCGCCGGCAAGCACCCGTGCGTTGGGCAGATAATGCGTTTGAATGAGGAGGCCGATAAGGAAAGCATTGTTTTGAAGACAATAGATCACATCGAATCCCGTCAGGGGCAACTTCCCTAAGGCGGGCCCAATGGTTCGAAAGTCGCCGTACGCATACCAGACGTCCGCATACCTGCGTGCCTCATCGACAAGTGTATTCCTGGGGTCCACGGACCTGTCATCCGGGTGCGTAAGGATGAGGGAGACCGTATGACCATGTTCCGAAAGGTAACGGGTCATGCGAAGGAGGAGAGTCTCGATGCCCCCAGGACTGCTCAGCGTTCCATAGATAAGGAGAACTTTCATGGTCGTTTTACCGGCGCCTCGCTCCCAAACGCGATTCGTGGGGAAAGATTCTTTTGCCGAGACCAGTTCCTGTTTGCCCACCAGAAAACGCATATATGGTAGGGGACCGCGCCAATATAGTAACTGAGGATCGTTGCCCAGATGGAGCCGTACATGCCGTAGCGCGGCACGAGAGCGATATTCAAAGCAAAGTTCAGCCCGGCGGCGAATAGCGTGATCGCGGAGGATTGCCAGAACCATCCGCGCGACACGGACTGTGAGATCATCAAGGTAGAGAAAGCCATTCCCGGCACGGTGAACAGCAATAACCGAAATACATGGATCGAACCGTGGAACTTGCTGCCGACCACCAGGGGGATCAGGACAGGGGACAGCAAGGCCGCGAGCGCAACGACGCCGCACATGGCCAGCATCATCAGTATGCCGATCCGACGTTGGAATGGCCAGGCTTCATCGGGACCTACCGCAGCGATTTTTCCGGAAAGCGCCTGCATAGCCGCCTGGGGAACCAGGAGGAGCACGCCGACGAGTGTCATGGCAAGCGAATAAATTCCAGTGGTTGCGTTGTCACGGTAGTGGCTGATCACCAGTACATCCGTATATTGAAATACAAAGCCCCCTATCGTCGCGATATGTAGCCGCGATCCATTGCGCAGCATCTCCTTGATAGTGGATTTGTCGGGCTGAATGCGTTCGTCCGTGTCTCGGATAAGATATCGCAATCCCGCCAGGGACGTCACTATCTGGCCGCCCACGATCGCGACAACCGCGCCGAGAACTCCCATGTGAAGCAAAAGCAAGCTCACCAGGAGGATGAAACCGATCACGACTCCCAGGATCCTGGCGCGGTTATAAAGCGCGATCCTATCGGTCACCATAAGAAGCGTGGCGCCATACTGGTCCCACAGGACGAACGGCAGGTAACTGAAGCCCATGAGCAGCACAAGAGGGGATATTCCAGTGAAGAGAGAGCCTCCGGGTTTCCATGCGAGCGCGAGGCTTATGACCCAGGAGAGAAGCGAGATCAATACCGTGAGGAGCAACAGGCTGCCGACAGTCTGTCCGAACCATGCGGTGCCACGTTTCGTGGTGGCGCGGTGGAGTATTACACTTCCGAGGCTGAGGCCGCCAATCGTCCCGAACAGTTGGACCCAGGTCGTGATCGCCGTTATTTCACCGCGCCCGGAAGCGCCCAGGTAGTGCGCCGTAAGGATCAGCGATACAAAGCTCATGACGGATGCAAGCACATTCGTCCCGCCCGCATATACGATTTTTAGCCAGAGTTCACGCAAAGCAAATCCCTTTAGACCCCGACGGCTTGCAACGCGCCAATCACCGCTTCGACGCCCTCTTCGGGGAGATGAGGTCCAATGGGAATGCTGAGTACGGTCCTGGCAACGTCTTCCGTAACGGGAAGATCCCCTTTGTGATAGCCGGCTCCGGCATAAGCGCCGGAAAGGTGCGACGGAATAGGGTAATGAATCAGACTTCCGACCTCTTCGTTCGCCAATTCACGGGAAAGACGGTCGCGATCCGGATGCCGAATCACAAACAGATGCCAGACTGGCTGTGCCCAATCCGGCACAAAAGGCAGCGTAAGATTGGGAACCGACTTTAACTTGGAAAGATAGCGTAGCGCGATCGTTGACCGACGTGCGTTCCATTCATCCAGCTTTGCCAGTTTTACGCGCAGGAAAGCCGCCTGCAACTCATCCAGACGCGAATTCATACCCTGCGTATCATGGTGATATTTTGCGGAGGAACCATAATTGGCGAGCTTCCGGACGCGTGCGGCGAGTGCACCGTCCGAAGTGACGACCGCGCCGCCATCTCCCACTGCGCCCAGGTTCTTCACGGGATAAAAACTGAACGCCGCAGCATCTCCCAGATTGCCCGCGCGCCGGCCTTTGTACCGGGCGCCATGCGCTTGAGCGGCGTCTTCGATGACCTTGATTCCGTGCCGTCGCCCGATGGCGTTGATGGCGTCCATATCCGCCGGCTGACCGTACAGGTGCACCGCGATAATGGCCCGGGTGCGCGCGGTGATGGCCTGCTCTATGCGACGTGAGTCGATATTGTAAGTCGCCTCATCCGGCTCAATGGGGACAGGAGTGGCGCCCACATAGGATACGGCGAGCCATGTCGCGATAAACGTATGCGCCGGAACAAGGACTTCATCGCCCGCGCCGATGCCATATCCTCTGAGGATAAGCTGCAACGCGTCCAATCCATTTCCGACCCCCACGCAGTGTTGCGCCTCGCAAAAGGCCGCGAATTCCGCCTCGAAAGCCGTTACTTCCTTGCCCAGGATATACCATCCGGAGGCCATGACGCGGGCATAGGCCGCGTTCAATTCCTCCTTAAGTTCCTCATGCGCCGGAAGCAGTTCAAAGAAAGGCGCTTTCATGCGCGAACGCTCCTTGCGGCGGCGACGAACTCGTCGTGATCCCGATAATAGTCCGACTCTTCGTAAAACTCCGAAGAGACCACCATACAGACCGATCCGGAGGAGAAGTTCACCAACTCGCGCCAGATCATGTTCGGCAGGTACAGCCCATAATAGCTGCGGTTCAAGCTGAATGTTTTCTGGTCGAACCCATCGTCCAGAACCACGTCGAAGCTGCCTGACATAGCGATGATAAGCTGCTGGAGATCCCTATGCGCGTGCCCGCCGCGCGTCTCGCCGCCCGGCACATCGTAAAGATAGTACACCCGCTTGATGTCGAAGGGCACATGTCGGGTTCCTTCGACGAAGGTCAGGTTGCCTCGAGGATCCGTAATCTTAGGGAGATCCACTATTCTGCACTGATCAATGCTCATTCCACCGCCTCAGGTCCACGTCATTAAGTTCCGCGCTCAAAAAATCAGGAGCAAGGGATGCAAGAAATTCTTTGGTGCGCAGCCCGCACTCCAGGGCCCAGATAGGGCATCCGAGAGCCCGCGCAGCCGCCACATCTATTTCAGTATCGCCGATCCATAGGCACGCTTCCGCCCTGGAAGCCCCCACCACAGAACGGACTTGCTCGGCCTTGCCCTCTGCCCCGCCTGCATGCGCACAGGGGACGACATGGGCGAATCGCGGAGCAAGCTGCAACTGTTCCAACTGGGCATGCAGACCATGAGGGTTGTGGCGAAGCGTCGCGAGGATCAACCGTCGGCCTTCATTTCGCCACTGATCGAGCTTTTGAAGGACCCCCGACTGCAGGCGGTCGAGGGCCAGAAACTCCGGCTGCTCGATTCTCTCCTGCCAGCGCTGAAGAAAAATATCATAGAGCGCATCGGCTCCGCTCAACGCCAAAAGATGCCGTCTGTCGACACGCTCGCGCTTGCTCCGCCAGTAGCTCTCGATGCCTATCGGAGAGAAACCATTCTCTTCCAGTATACCTCGGTAGCATTGGTAATGGCGTTGGCGGCCGTCCAGAAGAGGGCCGTCCAGATCGAGGATTATCGTCTCAAACATGGGGAATGCACACCGCATAGATTTCGGCGGCAAATTGCGGAAAATCTTTGCCCAATTCGTAAAACCCTTCGATCATTGCATCGGTCCAGTGGTCTTCAATTTGCTTATTGGAGAGCGGTTTGAAATACACCCCGCCTTGCTCCAGTACTTGAAGACCTGCCGATTCGATATCGGCGCGGAATGTGGAGGGCGTGTATACGCGGCGATGCCCGAGGGAATGATCGCGTGCATTAAGCTCGCACGGTTCCTGCAATAGCCCCATTTTGACGGCAGCAAGTCTGTGGATGGAGTTGCCGTTCGGCACCCCCGCCAGAATCCTGCCGCCTTCCGCCAGCCAGCCTCCCGCCCTGCGAAGGAGCGCCACCGGGTCGTCGACATGTTCCAGAATGTGCTCCATTACGATAGTGTCGAAGCGAGTGGACGGCTCATAGGTCTCGAAAACACTGTGCACCTTGACGAGGTTTGGGGCATCGGCAATGCTTTCGAGTAGCTGCGACGCCCCTTCCACAATCGTCAGGCGCTCAAAATCCGTGAGTAGAAGAGGGGTCATTTGCCCGTCCGCCGGGCCCAGTTCCAGGCCTTGTGGGCCGTGGAGATGAGGTTTGAGCGTTCGGTAACGGAACCGGACGAGTCGCCGGTCGAAATCGAGCTGGTCCTGATGGTACCATTCCGCGATCGTGGTAACACGTTCTAGCTCACGCGCGGCAACTGTGCTTGTCGGATCGGTCATCAGGGAATTACCTCTTCATCAG
>JBBRKX010000479.1:0-4946 GCA_038231675.1 Chthonomonadales bacterium
GTGACGCCGCGCTCTCGCTCTTCGGGTGCGCTGTCGATCTCATCGTAGCTCATGGCCTTGCTGCCGTTGTAGGTGCTGAGCATGCGGGTGATGGCGGCGGTGAGACTGGTCTTGCCGTGGTCGACATGGCCGATCGTTCCGATGTTCACATGCGGCTTATTGCGCTCAAACTTCACTTTTCCCATTACGGTGGTTCCTCTCCTTATGGAGGTCTTTCGTCGGAATCTAAAACGGGCAGTGAATGGCGCGTGCACACGACGTTGCACGCGCCATCCGTTCTGCGATTATTTAGGGCGGTTCCCCTTCCGGAGAGAGCGGAACCGCGGGTGTTGCTACAATATCGTACCGGAGCCTATGCCTTGACGGGCTGCTTGCCCTGTACTTTTGCGAGCAGTTCTTCGGCCACGTTGCGCGGGACTTCATCGTAGTGCGAAGGCGTCATCGTGAACGACGCGCGTCCCTGAGTAAACCCACGCAAGTCGTTGACATAGCCGAACATTTCCGCCAGCGGGACCGTGGCGCGGATGACTTGCTTGCCACCCGGCTCGGGCTCGTAGCCTTCGATGGTGCCACGTCGCCGGTTGATGTCGCCGATTACGTCGCCCATATGACCTTCCGGCGTCACGACTTCGATCTGCATGATCGGTTCCTTAAGATAGGCCCGACCTTTGCGCAGCGCTTCCTTCATCGTCTGGCTCGCCGCCACCTTGAAGGCGATTTCGGACGAGTCGACGTCATGGTAGGATCCATCGATGACCGCAACGCGAATGTCGACTACGGGATAGCCCGCGACGATGCCGCTTTCCAGAGCTTCCTTGACACCTTTTTCGATGCCCGGGATGTACTCTTTCGGGATGGAGCCGCCGACGCATTTGTTGACGAACACATATCCCTGGCCTGCTTCGAGAGGCTCGACCTCAAGTTCGCAGTCGCCGTACTGGCCGTTTCCACCGGTCTGCCGCTTGAACGGAACGCGCGCCACCGCTTTCTGATGGATGCTTTCACGGTACGCGACTTGCGGCGCGCCGAAGTTCGCCTCGACGCCATATTCGCGCTTCAGGATATCGATCTTGATATCAAGATGCAGTTCGCCCATTCCCCGGAGGATCGTCTGCGCCGTTTCCGGATCTGTCGAGACATGGAAAGTCGGATCTTCGTTCGCGAGCTTCACCAATCCGGCGGTCAGCTTATCCTGGTCCACCTTGGTCTTCGGCTCGATTGCGATCGAGATGACCGGGTCCGGGAACGTGATGTTTTCCAGCTTGATCGGATGTTTGTCGTCGCAAAGCGTGTCACCGGTTTTCGTGTCTTTCAGACCGACGATGGCGGCGATGTCGCCGGCATATACGGCGTCCACATCTTCGCGGCTGTTGGCGTGCATGCGAACGATCCGTCCCACACGTTCCTTCTTGTCGCGAGCGACATTGAGGATCGTCTGGCCGGTCGAAAGCGTGCCCGAGTAGACCCGGAAGAACGTGAGCAGGCCGTACTTGTCCGTCGCGAGCTTAAAGGCAAGCGCGCTGAACGGCGCGTCGTCGGACGGCGGGCGGGTCTCTTCCAATCCGGTGTCCGGATTGAAGCCGGGGGTATCCTTCACGTCCAATGGAGACGGCAGATAGTCCACGACGCCATCCAACAGCAGCTGGACGCCCTTGTTCTTATAGGCGGATCCGCACATTACCGGCATGAGCGTGCCTTCGATCGTTCCCTTTCGAAGCGCCTTCTTAATCTCCTCCACGGAGATAGGCTCGCCTTCGAGGTACTTTTCGATCAGCGACTCATCGGCATCCGCGACTGCTTCGATCAGCTTGGTATGGTACTCGTTCGCCTGTTCGATCATGTCCGCAGGGATCTCGACGATCTGGGCTTCCTTGCCCTGATCGTCCAGGTAGCGCGTGGCGTTCATGTTGACCAGGTCGATCACGCCCAGGAAGTCCGCTTCGGCGCCGATGGGAAGCTGAATGGGCACGGCATTGGCGCCCAATCGCTCGCGCATCTTTTCCACGACACCCAGGAAGTTGGCTCCCATGCGGTCCATCTTATTGACGAATGCGATGCGCGGGACCTTGTACTTGTTTGCCTGTCGCCAGACCGTTTCGGACTGCGGCTGAACGCCGCCTACCGCGCAGAAGATCGCGACGACGCCATCGAGGACGCGCAGCGAGCGCTCTACCTCGACGGTGAAGTCGACGTGTCCCGGCGTATCGATAATGTTGATGCGATGTTCGTTCCAAAAGCATGTGGTTGCGGCGGACGTAATCGTGATGCCGCGCTCCTGCTCCTGAGCCATCCAGTCCATCGTCGCCGCGCCCTCATGGACTTCGCCGATCTTATGGGTTCGGCCGGTATAAAAGAGGATGCGCTCGGTACAGGTCGTCTTGCCGGCGTCGATGTGCGCGGCGATGCCGATATTGCGAGTTTTTTCTAACGCGTATTCTCTTGCCATTTGCTTTACGAATTGCCTCCAGGGCGTGCGATTTGAGTGTCCGTTACGGATCGGCGGACACTGAGCCCGGAGCTACGATAGTAATCCGGGCAAAGATGATATTCAAGACAGGACGGGAACGCCTGTCCCATGAAACGCGATCACCCTCTGGCGCCTACCAACGATAGTGAGCGAATGCTTTGTTTGCATCGGCCATGCGATGAACGTCTTCTTTATTCTTTACGGAAGCGCCGGTGTTATTTGCGGCATCATAGAGCTCTCCCGCAAGCTTTTCGGCCATCGATCGTCCCGCGCGCTTCCGGGAGTTGATCACGAGCCATCGGATTGCGCGCGCCACTTTTCGCTCGGGACGCACTTCCACGGGCACCTGATAGGTGGAACCGCCGACGCGGCGCGGGCGCACCTCGATCACGGGCATCACGTTGCGGACGGCCAGGTCGAACCCTTCGAGCGCGGGGCGCTTGGATCGGTTCTCAAGCTGTTCCATCGCCGCGTAAAAGATACGCTCTGCGGTGCTCTTCTTGCCGTCCACCATGAGGCGGTTGATAAAACGCTGTGCGAGCACGCTTCCATAAATCGGATCCGGCGTGATCGGTCGTGGGCGAAGTCCGCCCTCCGGAGCATTACGAGGCATACATGTCTCCTTCAGAGAGTGTAAGAGGAAGCCGCGTCAAACCGAAGGTGGCAAATCATGTCGCCACTCTGCGTTGCGCGCTTCCTGATCCTACTTAGGCTTCTTGGTGCCGTACTTGGACCGGCTGGATTTGCGATCCCTGGTGCCGGCGGTATCGAGCGTTCCGCGGACGATATGATAACGTACGCCCGGAAGGTCCTTGACGCGGCCTCCACGGATCATCACCACAGAGTGCTCCTGCAGGTTGTGCCCGATGCCGGGGATATAGGCGGTCACTTCTGTTTTGTTGGTCAGTCGTACACGCGCGATTTTTCGAAGAGCTGAGTTGGGCTTCTTCGGCGTAACCGTTTTAACGACGAGGCAGACACCGCGCAATTGCGGGTTGCCTTTAAGCGCGGGCGCCTTCGTCTTCTTCAGTAGACGCTTTCGGCCCTTGCGGACCAACTGATTGATCGTGGGCATGGATGCCAGTCCCCTTCAGGAATACATAATTGACAAACGTCGATGTCCTGCGCAAGCGCAGGTACAGTGAAAATCCAAATTTGAGAGCGCGGCGAGGAGAGACACTAAAAAGCCCCTCTACGCGACGAAGGGGCAGGGCAGGATGCGACCGAGAAGTAGGAAAGTACTCAGAGCAACACCAATAGAAAGGTCAATGCCTTTCGTGGCCCCCCTTATGTGCGGTTCCGCATGATCCTGCCGCGCCGAATTCGGCGAGCGCAAACCTCGATAGTGTACAGCATCCGCTCGTAAAAGTCAACATGAATCTCAAGAAATTGCGAACCCGACGAAAACCGCGACGGGGAAGCTGCGTCTAAATGAAGAAGGAACCGGCAGGGAAGGTGAAGAAGGTACGCACGGCATTTGCGGTAACTGGGTGCGGTAACTGGGGAGCATGATGGATAAGTGGGATGGAGCGGAAGGCGAGCCGAGGCTGGATCAGTTTCGAAAAGCGATTCGGCGCGAATTCGGAAGTAACCTTGAAAAGGCCACGCCCGCGAATGTGCGTGACTTCATGGACCGTCATCAGGAAAATCTGTTTCACAGCTCGATGCGGAGTCGGATCGAGCTGAACGAGACGAAGACGACGTACGAGGAGATCTTAAAGGATTTTTTCGCGCGCGTCCTGGAACGTCCGACAGATGAGGCGCTGATCACGCTCTGGACCCTTGCGTTCGAGATGTCTTTCTTCAATATCGAGCAGCATGTGGGCGAGCGCATGCAGGCTCTGTTCGGCGAGTCTACCGAACCCGGTCCATGATGGTTCCCCGCTTCATGTCTTCTAAAACCTCCTTTGCAACGAACCGAGCTTCCGCACCATCCGTAATATAAGGAATTGACGCACTGTAGCCTGCCCCAGGGCGGGCTACAATAGAATAGGAATCAGGGGCTATGTCGACGCGATGGGGAATCATTGGCTGTGGAGATGTCACGGAGGTTAAGAGCGGGCCAGCCTTTCAAAAGGTCGCAGGGAGCTCGCTTACGGCGGTCATGCGCCGCACTGCATCCCTTGCCGAAGACTATGCCAGACGGCATAACGTTCCGCGCTGGTACGATAAAGCGGAGGCGCTCATTCAGGATCCCGAGGTGGACGCGGTGTATATCGCGACGCCGCCGGGCAGTCATGTGGAGTACGCGCTTCAAGTCGCGGCGGCGGGCAAGCCTGCTTATATCGAAAAACCCATGGCCCGCACGCATGCCGGCTGCCAGCGAATCGTCGCGGCGTTTCAAAACGCGGGGAAGCCTTTGTTCGTTGCGTACTATCGCCGCGCCTTGCCGCGGTTCTTAAAAGCGAAAGAGCTGATCGAAGGAGGCGCACTCGGCCAGGTGACGAGCGTCGGGTACCGCTTTACAGGCATTGCGGAA
>JBBRKX010000480.1:0-4943 GCA_038231675.1 Chthonomonadales bacterium
CTGTTCTCTTTGTGAACGTGGTGATGCATATCGGTTTCCAGTTCCATAAGTGCGTCCAGCATTGCCCGATAGGAATTGCACGCTCCAGAGGGCAAGGTAAAGTCCTGCGTAAGCGAACGCATTCTCGCCAGCGCATCTCCCGCATCTTCATGCTCCTTTTCCATGACTCGGATGGGATTATCGACCGAGCCGCAATGGAAATCAGGCAGCGCCTTCCCTACTTCCAGCGCTTTGATGAGTGGAAAGAGAACCTGCTCCTCCTTTTCCATGTGGAGTTCCAATTCCGCGCGAAATGTTGCGAACAGGGCGGCCAACTCGATCAATTCGGGATGCCGCTCCCCATGCGCATTCAGGACTTTCTCGGTCAGCATAGTCAGCCGTGGGAGCGCCTCACGCAGATAACCGTGATGGGTACGCGTGATATGGTCGGTAAGGTCCCCTAGCGGGGCGGACTGCCAATCGGTTCCCAGTGCGGAAGGAGTAGTATCGCCCTCCTTCAAATCTCGCAGCAGGTTGGTGACATCGAGTGCCTTCTCGTTACAAGCGGTTTCCAGAGTCTTCTTCCCGCCGCAACAGTAATCCAGTCCCCAACGCTCGAAAATTAAAGACCGACCGGGCCGTTCCGCGACCAGATGGCCGAGGGTATCGTGCATAGTAACGGTTTTCATCATAACTCCTTAGCTAAACCCCTATTATATAGATAAATGGACTTATATATCCACTTATCTATATAATAGTTCAATGAGCCCCAGAAGTCAATAGCCCATGGGTAAAATCCGCCATTCAGAGGATAAGCAATATGCAACCAGCCTATTCCCGCATAAAGCGAAGTAGCATAAAAATGCCTGTCCCTTCCCCTCCATTCCCTGAGCGGGCGATTTGAGAGGGCGCTCACATTGTCTGCCCAGGTGAGTACAAAGAGGACCTAACGACACGTATAGTGTTGACACTCTTGAAGTACGTGCCCGCGAAGGCGGTCACATGGCCGCAGGCCACACAGCCGCGCAATTCATTGCGGCGGACATCGCGCAATTCATAACGACCGGCGCGGCAATAACCCATGACGCTGGGAATGGCGCAATTCATTGCGGCGGACATCGCGCAATTCATTGCGGCGGGGATGGCGACGCCTCGCTTCGGCGGGAATGTTGCGGCGGACATGCCGACAACCGATGACGCTGGGAATGGCGACCTCATCACTTCGGTGGGAATCACGCAAACTATGACGTTGGACGCGGCGACACCCATGGCGCCTGACATCCCGCAATTCATTATGGTGGGAATGGCGGCAATCCATGACGGGGTAACCGCGCTTTCATTCCAATGAATACGCTATAGGGCCGGCGCATCTAAATTGGTTTCAGCGATTGCCAACATCTGTCATCGGATGTATGCAGGGCCTTCTGCTCTCAAGAAAATGGCTTTTGCCCGGTTGGTACCCGCTTGGCCGAAACGAAAGACAGAGCCAGCTTTGAGATCGTGAGATCAGAAAATTAAGATGCGCCGGCCCTGGAATACGCTATGCTGGTATTGCAAAAGGCACGCCTTTAGGGTAGAATAGCGAGACAAATTGGCACTATTCGGGCGTGGGTGGGTTTCACGTCCGGGCGAGATCGGCTGCAAAGCTATTTCCGCCGTGTCCTTCCCGCTCCGGGGTAGACCGGAGCCAAAGGCGTTCCTGAACCGCTGTACAGCGCGGAACGCCGTTTTGACCGAGGGGAGGTGAGAAAATGCGCCACTACGAGGCAATGTATATCGTAGATCCCGACACGTCTGACGAAGCGTTGGAACCGATTCTTGAGAAATACAAGAAGGTGGTAGCCGACGGCGGCGGAGAAGTATCGGAAGCCGGCAAATGGGAAAAAGGCCGACGGACGATGGCTTATGACATCGCGAAGAAACGCGATGGCATGTACGTGCTAATGCAATTTACGAGCAGTCCTGAAGTACCGAAGGAACTCGATCGTATCTTCCGCATCAGCGACGACGTGATCCGGCATCTGGTCGTCCGACAGGACGGGGACGAAGAGTAGACAAAAAGATTAAGGCGGGCTTTCCGCTTTTCTCGCATTCGAATCAGTTGCAATCATGGAGCGGCGCAATCCGCGTCGCTATTACCGCAATATCACTAGAGAACCGTTGTCCGCTAACCCCGGGCATCAGGGAAGGAACATTCGAAAATGTCGTTAAATCGCGTCACCTTAGTCGGTCGTCTCGTTGCAGATCCGGAAATGAAGTACACCCCACAGGGTGTGCCGGTCGCGCAGATGCGCATCGCCGTGAACCGTTTCACCAAAAACGAGCAGGGCGAATACGAATCGGATTTCTTTAACCTCACCGCATGGCGTCGCACCGCCGAGTTCGCTGCGAACTACCTCAAAAAGGGCAGATTGATCTCGGTGGACGGACGGCTGAAAACCCGATCCTGGGTGGATCAGGCGACACAGCAAAAACGCAACGTGGTGGAGATCGAAGCCGAAAACATCGAAGGTTTGGACCGTCGTGGCGACACGGACGAGGCAGTGGGCGGGGAAGCAGGCGCAACACCGGCGCCATACCGGCCGGCAGTCCCGAGCCCCGCGCCCGGCGCACGCACCGCGCCACCCGCGGTTGACGACATGGACGAATCGGATCCGTTTGCGGACGAATAGCGAGCCGGTTGCCCGTCTCTTTGCAGGAAAGGGAAACTAAGCACTGCCACCCCCTCCCCGCAAACCGAGCGGGAAACCCAATAAGTTTCGGAAGCCCCGGCGCAAAGTCTGTATGTTTTGCGTCGATAAGGCCACCGGAATCGATTATAAGCAGATGATCCAGGCGAAATATCGCCACAAACTCATCTCCGAGCGTGGGAAAATCGTTCCCCGCCGCACCACCGGCACCTGTGCCAAACATCAGCGGATGGTCACCGAGGCCGTCAAGCGCGCACGACACGTAGCGTTGTTGCCGTTTGTAGCCGAATAACACCAGCCAATGGACCCATAGACGGGCCGCTTCCACGCACATGCGAACGAAGCGGCCCGTACTTCGTTAAACCGTGGCGGCGCTTCCCAACCGGATGCTCTGTCATGTAACGTAAAGTAAGGACGCGCCATGCCCGATACCCATCCGATCCTCGACCGCCTGACCCAGCCGGATTATCGCCGCTCCATCGACCCACTCGATATGCTCGGCCTGGTTCTAAAATTCCCTGAACAATGCCGCCAGGCGATCCAAATAGGAAAAAGCCTGGAAGTCAAGAGCCCGCCCGAACAAGAGGTCCGAGAAATCGTTGTCACCGCACTCGGCGGTTCCGCCATCGGCGGAGATTTCGCCCGTGCCCTGGCCGACCAGGTTGGAACGGTGCCGCTGATCGTAAATCGCGATTACTCGCTACCCCACTGGGTGGGACCGCACACGCTCGTCATCGCCGGGTCCTATTCGGGCAACACGGAGGAGACCCTGGCGGCCTATGCCAACGCTCAGTCTGCAGGCGCGCAAATCGCCGTGATAACGAGCGGCGGAATGATAAAAGAACTTGCAGAAGCAGACGGACATACGGTGGCGCTGGTTCCCGGCGGTCAACCGCCACGTTCGGCCACAGGGTATATGTTTTTCCCCATGCTCGCTCTCCTTTCCAAACTCGGATTGCTTGCCCACGATTTCGAGCGCGATATCGACGAAATGCTCGAGAGGTTAGACAAACTTGCCGCAGATTTTGGGCCGGAGGTGCCCGCCGAACGCAATCCTGCGAAGCAGTTGGCCATTGCGCTATCTGGAAAACTTCCCGTCGTCTATGGGACACAGGGATACCGGGGCGCGGTAGCGGTGCGCTGGAAAGGTCAGTTCAACGAAAATGCCAAACAGGCCGCCTTCGCGAATGTCTTTCCCGAACAAAATCACAATGAGATTCTCGCGTGGACACTTGCGACTCGGCAGGCGCAAAACTGGTCCGTTATTCTGCTTCGGGACCCGGCCGAGATCAGTGAAACCCCACGTATCGCCAGGCGAGTAGAAGTAACCCGTGAATTGATTGCACCCTCTGCGGAGATCCATGAAGTCTGGGCAGAAGGGAAATCCCTGCTCGCACGCATGTTCCACCTGATTTATTTTGCCGACTTCGTCACCGTCTATCTTGCCTACTTGAATGACATCTGCCCTACAGACATAGGCTCCATAGACCATCTCAAGGAAGAGCTTTCAAAGCTATAAAGGATCTAAACGCGACTATTCCCCGCTTCCCACGCAAATCTAACGTGTTGTCGCGAGGAAGAGGAAGCGGGCGGTATCCTATGCCGAAAGCAGGCGATCGTGTCGGCTAATGAGACGGGACGAGATAGCCGATATGTGTTGTATACTAAAATACCTCGGTCGATTCCCAATGCCCTGTCGCATTGTCGTCTTTGCCCGTGATTTCAAACCCGTTTTCTTCAAACATAAACTGTCCTCTTGACGGGCTGTTATCATCGCTTATGCAGTAAATCCTCCGTATTTTATGGAGCACACATGCACTACGATTACGTCAGCTCACGGTTTATCCTTGCATTTCCTCGTCCGCAAGTCAAGTTCTCTGTGATCGTCGGATCCCTTGCCGCAGCCATGATGATCGCGGTTGGCACGCCCTCGTGCGCTACCCTGCTGATCTCGCACCATACCCCGCATAGCCGCGAATGGCAGCGCATCTTCTCCCATTTGCCTGCACCTTGGCAAACCAACCGAGAGGTACGTGTCCGGGAAGTTCCCGATGCCGATATGGACCGTCTCGTAGCCGAAACCACAGATGGGGCGAACAACCGGGCAGACGACAATTCCGTTGTGGACGGCTGTTATCAGGGCTATGGTGAAGCAGAGAACGATCCTCCCACCATCACATTACGGGCCAGCCTGTCTGGGGAAAAGGCTTCCCTTATCTTCACCCATGAATATGGCCATTTTATCTGGGAACAGATGTTATCCCCGAAAGAAAG
>JBBRKX010000481.1:0-4938 GCA_038231675.1 Chthonomonadales bacterium
ACCCGCTTACCCTGTTTTTGAAACCGGTTTGCCAGCTTGGCTATTGTCGTGGTCTTTCCGACACCATTGACACCTACCACTAAATAAACCGTTGGCCCCTCGGGTGCGACCCGCAAATCGGCGCCATGCACACTTCCCGCTCTATTCAACACGCCCAGGATATCGGCTTTTAGACGCGCCAACACCTCCTCCGTAGTGGATATACGCTCTTCTCGAACCGCCCTGCGTAGATCGCTGAGCACGACCATCGTGGTGCGTACATTGATGTCCGCCCGGATCATCAGCTCTTCGAGATCTTCGAAAAGATCCTCATCGACCCTGCCGCGCCCGGTTACGATCTGGTCTATCTTTTGCACGATCTCTTTGAAAAGTTTGCCAAATCGCATCGATTATGATCCTTGAAAAGTATTGAACACCGTTTTGATCAGACTCGCTTCACACAGTGCGAGCGAGGAAAGAATTCGAAGCCATGCTGGGATTATTAGCCCCCCAGGGTTTCCGCAGGATGACTGAGCGCCATCCGCGCAAGCTCACGAGCGGGGAAAAACATCGTTACTCCCGCAAAAAGAAACATAAGTACACGATCCTCCGCATGCACCAATATCATACCACCCAGACACCCCCCGATGATGCCTCCGATCACGGCGGCATTGCCGTAGCGGGGAACGATCAGGCCCTTCCGCGCATAGCTCCACGCTGGAAGTACGGAGGCAAGCAGAATGACAAGAAGCGATAGTATTACCGCGCTATGAGCGCCGAATCCACAGCAGAAATAGAGCGAGGGGACCATCAATGCGCCGCTCACAAGCCCCAATAGCTGTGTTAGGGCTCCTACTATTATCCCCATGGCAACAAGACCGCTTAGCGTTTGCCAATGCGCCATATGGCCTGTGTTGAAGGAAGTGATCTGACGCGCCTGGATCAATACGAAAAATCCGACTCCGATGGCGGCCGTATGGAAAAACCTGCGAATGCTCTGCGAGGCCAGAACCGTGACACCATTTCGCTTTAGTTTCATAGCGATAGTGGCAGCCAGAGTCGCGCCCAGAGTAGCAGCAATAAATAGAACCATGCCTGCAATCAGAAGAAAACGTACTGAGGAGTCCGATGTATGCGCATGACCATCTCTATTTTCATACAGAAATGCGCTTATCACCGCAGCCCCAGACGTAAACAGGCCATAACGCATTGCGGTTGCCTGGGCCGTATCCGCGGGCAATCCCAGCATCCACGTCAGCATCGGACTGAACGCTACCTGTGCTCCCACACCTGTAAGGGCGCTGCCGATTGCCGTGGCCGTGGCCGCAAGCGCCACGATGACAGTCTTGATACCCGAAATGTTGAGCTTACGCCCGCCGGGTCTTACCCCGGATCTAAATGAAGATGGCCGTAACATGAGTACTCTTTCCAGGAGGTTCACATAAGTTGTGGGTGGAACAGATTTACGATGCACTGATCCAACATACGTATTGGCGCCGACCGCAATTCCTGAGAAATTCGCCCCTTAGCTCGATCTTCGCGCTAACGCCTGCGTGAAAAGAATTTTATCCGAACCCCCTTGCGGTTTTACGAGAAATACGGGTATACTCTGACGTTCAGAGGAGGTGAATATCTTTGCCACATATACCCATCATTAAATCTTCAAAAAAAGCGATCATCAAATCCCGCAAAAATCACGTGCGGAATGTTGCCGCTAAGTCTGCCATGAAGACTTTCATAAAGAAGGCCCGCCTGGCCATTGACGGAACGGAGTCCGATGTCGCCTTGACTGCTGAGGCAGTTCGACTTGCCTGCAAATCTATCGACAAAACGGCGGAACGAGGCATTATCCACAGGAATCAGGCCTCGCGCCGTAAATCACGGATTATGAAGCGTGCCAATAAAGCCGCCGCCCCGGTCGCCGTGTAGAATCGCTGCTAGGATCGTCCATGGATCGTAGCTTCAGAATTTTAAGGCCTGTCCGTCTCGGATAGGCCCTTATTTCTGTGCGCGCTCGATACCATCGCCGCCTACGCCCTGGCGCCGGCGGATGTCGTAAGCATGACCACGAGCACCTGGAGATTATGGACGGGATCGGCTCGAAATGCCTGTGCTTCCTCGCCTGCTCCTCCTTTGTTTGCCAGATCGCATAACAGAAGAAGATCCAGGGCGCGAGAAAGATCCGTCCACGCATATGTCCGTGCCTGCGAAATCAGATCCGCCGCCTTAAAAGCGAGTTGAGCGATATTCGATTCCGCAGGCAATTCCGCCGCGATCTCTGGTGGCAGGGAGCGTATATCGCGCGCCTGTACCCGCCTCTCCCCTAAAAACTTGGCCTGCCACAGCATCCGATATTGTCGTGCAAGCAGCGCCAGGAGTTTGCCAGCGACTGCCTGCGGCTTTGGGTCAAAACGATGGAGCTCCGCCAGGAGGGTGAGCGCACGATTTGGATTCCGCTTGGTAATCGCTTCGACGGCCGCGAAGACGACGTCTTCAGGACTCGAGGTCACTACGAAAGATACGTCCGATATTGTGATTGTCTCACGCTCATCCACATAACAGACAAGTTTTATAATCTCGTGTTCAAGCGTTCGCATCTCGTTTCCTATGGTCGCCACCAGGCACTCCATGGCTTCGGGCTCGATCCGCTTATGTTCCTGACGCACACGAACGGTGATCCATGAGAAAAGGGCCTCCCCCTTCAAAGCCGGAAACGTAACTGCCATTCCGATCTTTTTGACTGCGGCATCCAGCTTTGCCGTAACCGCCGTCTTCCGTTTTCCTTCCTCTTCTTCCGCCCCCACGACCAATATAAGACATGCGGAATCGCCGAGACATAATAATCCCTGCGACAATCGCTCTGCCTCAGACTGTCGATTTCGGTCACGCCACTGCTCCAGCCCGGTAACCACGACCACGCGTCGGTCCGAACCAAACGGAAGCTGGCCAGCTGCGGCGAGAATTCCATCGGCAGTCATTGAGGAGGCTTCCAATTTTTCAAGGTCGAACTCGCGGAAGTCCATCGATACGACGCGGGTGATCAGCGCCCTGACCGCCTCCTCCTTAAGTCGATCTTCTTCTCCTGAGAAAAGGTATACCGAGGAAAGCGCGGGCTTCCACAAAACCTCCGTGCCTCCTGGCCGATAAGTGATTTCCATTTAATTTTCCAGTGCTGCCGCGCTCTTAAGCGCATTGCGATTGGCGCCTCTTATCTCCCGCCGTACGACTTCAAGAATCGCCTGTGCCTCCCCCACTTCTTCTGTTGTTGCAACCTGCGGGCTATAACGGAACCGCATATGAAGGGAGACTATATCTGCCACTGCACCCGTTAGAACGGGGAAGGCGTCGCCGAAATGCGATTGTATAGCCCCTAAATATTCCCGCGAGGTCATATAAGGCGGGCGTTCAAGGCCCACGCGTCCGATCGCCATACACACCTCATCGAATACGACAACAATAGCCCTGTTATTCAGGGACCCCGTCCACTCCCCTACCCTGGAGGCACTTCTAGGAAAAATACGGTCCATGATTTCCGTCTTGAGAATGGTTAAGACAAGCAGGATTACCGCACAGGCGATGAGGGGAGGTAAAACGCCGTGGGTTCGAAACCAGACAAAGAAGCTACTACGAGCAGGCGCTTTCTGACGCGTATGGTCCGATATATCTTGCGCTCCTTCTGTTGCATCGAATGGCACCCAACCAACGCCCAGGAAATACACTTCGGTCCAGATATGCTTGTGGCGCTCTCGTACAAGGAACTCGCCGCCTGATTGCACGTCGCCAGGAAGGAACCCTGAAGCTAACCGAGCGGGAATGCCCGCGTAACGACACAATATGGTAAGCGCGGCGCCGAAACTATCACAGTATCCCTCACGTGATTGAAAGAGGAAATACTCCACCAAATCTCCGTCCCTTGGCGCGGCAGGGGCCTGCAGATTATAGCGACAATGTGAAGAAACGTACTCCTTCAAATGAAGGACACGGTCATAATTGTTTGTGCAATTCTTCGTGAGTTCGTCAACCAATCCCCGAATCGAAGGACGATCTTCTTGACCGATCGGAGTCCTCTGTAGATAGAGTTGGACACTTGTAGGGTCGAGCGAGCGAAGGTCCGATGAAATTTTTTTTAGGCGATCCGGATCCGCATTGGGAACAAAAGTTTCGATCTCATACGACTCGTTCATATGCATCGGTTGAGGAAGGATTACACCGCCATTTTGGCTTACCGTCAGGCTCCCCCTGGGGACGTTAACTCTTGCGATTTCCCCAGCCCCGTATAATTGCTTAAATGTTCCAGCCAGAATGTGGGCCGACTGAGATATTCGTCTGGCAAAGGTCCGGCCCATCGGAAGGTGGGCGAATAGTCCAGAAGCCAGATCGAAGTGGCTATAAATCGCGGCATCATAAGTTTTGTTTGGATCTATCCACTGATGTTGAGACGGATCAACCTCCACTTCTACCGGTCTAATTTCGATAGATCCATGCTGATTGTTGCTGAATGTCTGCCCGGAATAGTATTCGAAGGTGGTCCCTCGAAGATTGAGAGCCTCCGGGCTGCGAATATTCATCAAAGGCATATCACTCTCCGTCTCAGGCCCGTGCGCGAGTTCGATGGATTGACTTTCTTCCACGGAGAGGCCAACGGACCGCGAAACGGAATGCACAGATGGGTTTGTATTGTTCACAAATCCCGCACTGGCCAGGAGTGAATATCCAACAGTGCGGATGGGAACCGCCACTACATTGGCTAGCAGCAGAGCCCCAGAGACGCAGACAGCAGTCAAAGCGAGCTGCCCACCGAACAAAAGGCGATCGCGGCGAATGGACGGGCTCTGAACCAATGTGCCGCGCGTTCTCAAGTAGTTCTCGTGGACCATTAAAAAAGTGGCCGCGACAATAAATACCAGAAAAGCATTTTGGATTTCGCTATCCGGGCTCGTCGTGCTGGCCAGCGCGATC
>JBBRKX010000482.1:0-4934 GCA_038231675.1 Chthonomonadales bacterium
CCGCATAACGTACAGCCGACGATCTTGCAAACCGTGTTCGGCGATCCAAAGAAGAGTTGGCAACACAGGATTTCAGCTTTTGTGCGCATCGCCGCTCGCCAAGGAGGACAATGTGACTCGTTTTAGAATGTTCGCCACCGTAGCCGTGATGGCGATGGCCATAGGTCTGCTTTCCGCACCGAAGGCCCATGCTCAAGCCGAACCCACTACCGGATCGGAACTTTCGCAGTATTGGAAGGTGCGCCTCGGCGCCTATTTTTTCAACCATGGGATAGGCGGCTCGAACGTTGGATTCAGCGGCATCGTGGAGCGCACCGTCTTTTCTGACGGCAGGTATGAGCTGAATGCCGGGATCGGCTACAATGGCACCTCCAGTGTCTATAGCGTACCGATTCAAATCAATCTGATCGGACATCATAATAACTTTCGGTATGGCGGAGGAATAGGAATCGCATTCGACCGCCTGCCGAATCATGATTCCACCAACGGGTTCGCGGCAAATGCGATTATCGGATATGAGCTGACCCACGGTAATCACCCGACGTCCCTCGATCTGCGCTACTATTTCATCGGTTCCACTGCGGATGTTATGGACGGCTTCAGCCTTACTTACGGAGCTCGCTTCTAAAAGCCGGCTCAGACGCTAACCTACTCCGGAGCGCTTTTCTCGAAAGGCGCTCCATTTCTTTGCCGTGCGTGTGTGATGCTTATTCAGCCGTCCTCTTCCATCAAAATTCCATGGAACCGCGCCATCCAGTAAGGCAGCAGCCAGAAAGCCCCGTCTTCCTCGTGCATTCCCGCCCGGCCTCCATCGGGAGCGAAGGGATTTTGATTCCACTTTGACACACGCATTTCTCCCGGGCGCAATGCCCGTTCAATCTGAAGTTCACCAAATCGCCCTGATTCCGATTGTGCCGTAACATCGTCTCGATGGCTGTTTAACATCGTCCAATCCGTCAGGTCCAGCGGGGAGTCCTCGAGCCATGCGACCGCGTCTTCGGCGTTACAGGGCTTTTCGGAGCACGCTCCATAAACAAAATTATAAAATGGGGAGCGCTTGGGACGCAGTGCGCGCTGGGTCCATTCAAGCCCCAGAAGATAAATTTGACGCAAATGTGGGTCAGTCTCCAGTTGAAGCAACGGATAAAACGCACAAGCGGCGAGCTCGTCGTCAGAATGATTGTCGTCCGCTTCTGGTGGGAGTTTCTTCTGGCGGATGATGTTCAAGGCGAAATGAGATTGACGTATGAGCGCGTCGTAAGCTTCTTGAAACCGGAGGCATGGACTCAGATGCTGCGCCACCTTTAGGTGGGAGAGAAGCTCGAGAGCTCCAAGTCCCGCTTCAGCAGCCCAGTGCGGATCTCCATTCAGGATATGTGGAGACCATTTCCCCCAGCGAGTAGGTTGACCGTCCGGCCCCAGGAGCATGTAACCGTGGTCTAGAATATGTGTCATCACCGCATGACAGGTGGAGGCAATGGAGGCGCGTTCTTCCTGGGTGGCGACCAGCTCACTGTAAACGTACCATGCGAGGAAGTGCCCGGCGATCTCATCTGAAGAGGTGTCGTCCTTAAAGAGCACGCCGGGTTCGACCGGAGATGCACGCCAGTTCGGGCCAGGGTCGGATTGATGCACCCGTTCTCCGTGACGGATAATCGCCCTTGCGGGGAATCCTGAAATCCCTGTCAGCCGGACCAGAGAAAGGAGCGCCTGCATACTTTGGCGTGCGTCTTCTCGCGCGTCAGGCGCCTGCGTTACCGCGAATCGGAAGCTTGCGGCGCAGATCCATAACGAGGTCCATAGGCCGTCGTTGTCACTGGCTTCCTTGAGGATGCTTTCCAGGTCGCCGGGCCGCTCCAGGTGGCAGTCCGTTACAAATCCGTCACGAAAATGACGCTCGAGCGTGATATTTCTATAATGGTGGGATTTTTGTTCGAGGCTCATGCGATCGAAGTGGATATGCGCAAGACCTTTTGAAGTCGCGATCCATGCGCCGCCCTGAGCGTCGACGGCGAGCGCGTTTACCTGGTCGTCTGGGAGCCAACGACGGCCCGCGAAGTACTGCCACTGGCCATCCAACAGACGCGCCACGCCGCGCTTCGAACCGATCCAGAGCGAGCCGTTCGGTCCGATTGCCAGGTGCTCTACGTCTTCGATGGGAAGGCCGTCTTTTCCGGTAATTGTGATCCATGCGCCGGCGCAATAAAGTTGGATGCCGTGAGGAGTGGCAACCCAGAGATTGCCTGCGTTGTCGGCGGTCATGTCCCGTATGTCATGCTCGAACGGAAGGCCAGGAGTATCGAGTAGGTGATTTTTTGTGGGAAGAAAGTGAAAAACGTTTTCGACAAGCCGCAAAATTCCATGGTCCGTGGCGACAACCGGAACGTTTTTGGCGTCTAACACAATGGATGTCGGTTGACAGGCTAAAAGGAAAGGAAATGCCAACATATCGGACGAGCGCCACAGGGATGTTTCCATCAGCACCCATGCCGCCGCGCTACTTCCTGCAACGGCAATTGGGCGGCCGCCTGGGCTAAAGGTAACAGTTTCTGCACCAAACGCGTCCAAGTGGCATAGATTATTTGATGATGTCACCCATATTCCGCCGTCGGACGCAGCCTGGATGGTCTGGATCGATCCTATCTGTATCCGATCTATCCGAACGCGAGTCCATTGTGATACAGGCGTTTCCATACAGAAAAGAGCATCGTCGCAGGCCGCGAACATAATTCCGGCAGTCGTGCGGGCAATCGCGCAAACATTTTTGGCGGGTAGCCCGTCTATATAGTTATAGAAGGTCGCGATACTTTGTAGATAGGGGCGCGTAGCAAGGCTTTTCGGAGCAGAGTTTCTCATAAATGTTCTCGCCTTCCTTGCAAAAGTTGTCGTTGGGCGGCTATGCTCCCAGGATATATCATCTGATGCGTCCGATGGTGAACCCATGGGGAACAGCGCGCATCGATGTAGAAAAGGATACCGCACGGTTTAGATTGTACAACAGACAGGACCGTTCGCAGTCAGATCGGGGCGAATCGCTAGTTGGGTGAATGATATTGGCCCCGTTCCGACGATCCGCAAGCATACGCGGAATATAAGGAGTGCTAGCAGAGCATGAAAACACGCAAGAGTGTCTCGCTTCTCGACCGAGCCCATGGAGCGGATGATAACGCGCCGGCGCGGTCCGGCGGAGAGATTTTGTCGTATCTTACCCGTCTTACTCGGCAGCCTTTGCTGACGTTCGAGGAAGAGCTCAGCCTTGCGGCGCGTGTTAAAAATGGCGATGCCCGGGCCAAGGACAGGCTTGTCGAGGGCAACATGCGATTGGTCATTAATATTGCTAAGAACTACCATAATTCCCTCGTTCCCTTTGAGGACCTCGTGCAGGAGGGGGCGATCGGCTTGATGACCGCCGCCGAGCGATATGATCCTGGGAAGGGATATCGGTTCAGCACGTATGCCACGCACTGGATCCGTCAGGCGATCAGTCGAGCCATTGACAATAAGGCCAAGGCGATCCGAATTCCGGCCCACGTTTCCGAAACGTTGCGCAAAGTCGAACGCATGCGTGCCGTACTCGTCAGAGAACAGGGCGAGGAGCCGAGCGTTGAGGAACTTGCCCTTCGGCTTGGCCTTCCATTGCGAAAAGTAAACGCTTTGATGCAAGCCAATCAAGAGCCTGTTTCATTGGACATGTTGGTGGGCGACGAGGAAAATACGACGCTTGCGGCGTTGATCAACGATAGAACGGCATGTAATCCACAACAGGCGGTTCTGACCGCCGAGATGCAGCAGGAGCTGGATGAACTGTTCTCCGTATTGACGCCGCGAGAACGTGAGATCATGCGCCGTCGTCTGGGATATGACGATGAGTCGACTCATGTACTCCAGGAGATCGGAGAAACGCTTCATATCTCGCGTGAGCGTGTTCGGCAGATCGAGGCGCAGGCATTGCGAAAGCTTAAGTTCGCGGCAAAGCGGAAAGATCTCATGGGCTATATGCGCGACTGACGGCTCTCCGTTTAAGCACATTGTTCTCCCATTTCGGCCATACCGCAACTGCGGTATGGCCGGCTAACCGGATGTTTTCTCCTGTCTATTCTCGATGTGATCCAGTTTGCCGTCACGGAGATGATAGATGCAGTCCGCATCCGAGAGCATCGTGGGATCGTGGCTGACGATGAGCACGGCGCCTCGCTTCCGGTATCGCATCAATAGTTCGATGACCGCGCGGCCATTTCCATGGTCCAGCGCTGCGGTGGGCTCGTCCGCGAAGATGATATCGGGGCGGTTGATCATGGCGCGGGCTACGATGATACGCTGGCGTTCCCCCCCGGAGAGGTGGGTAGGATAACGATTGCCGAGGTGCCCGATGTGCAGTTCGTCCAGCAGAGAATCCACCTGCGATCCGGCGTCCCGTTCATTTTTTGTCGCGGCCACCAGCACATTTTCCCTCGCGGTCAGGTAATTCAAAAGAAATGGCTGTTGAAACACGAAGCCGAAGCGCTCGCGACGAATACGGGTGCGCTCCTGTTCGGACATTCCGGATAGCGATTGACCCTCATAGCGGATGGAACCGCCGGTGGGACGCTTCAAGCCGCTCAATAGATAGAGTAGAGAACTCTTACCGGATCCTGAGGGACCCATGATGCCGTGGATGCCGGTTGCAGGAATACGGAGGGTTACATCTTGAACAGCGAACGTGGTCTGGTCGCCGTCGAAATAACTTAAGCTGACATTTTCGGTGATAAGACTCATAAGAATGTGCCGCCACAGGCCCTTGAAACATGGGTGCGTGCCGCTGAAATGGAAAACGACGTGGAAATCTCTTCCGCCATGAGCATTATAACGAAATCGTCTCCGGAACGTCAACCTATGCTCTTCAATTTTAGACGAAGCTAAATTAAGTGTTTGTGTCAGTTGACTTTCATGGTGGA
>JBBRKX010000483.1:0-4933 GCA_038231675.1 Chthonomonadales bacterium
CTGCGCCGCGCCATCGCCTGCTACGAAGCCGCTCTGCGCGTCAGAACCGAACAGGCGTTCCCACAATCTTGGGCCATGACCCAATTTAACCTGGCCTTAGCCCGAGAGAAGATTGGCGATCGGGAAGGCGCGATACAGGCGATGCAGCGGGCCGCCGATGGTTATCGGCATGTTGGCATCGAGCAGGAGGCACAACAAGCCGAGGCATGGCTTCGACAACACATCCCCATGCCGTCAGTGCCCGGCGGTTTCCTTGCCCGCTTGCAGCGCTGGCTGCGCCCATCATAAGCAGCGTAGGTTCCACTCTGACCGTTGACCGCACAGGAGTAGTAGAGATGTCCGTATCGCCAACGAGAACTCCTTGCCGTCTGTTTGTGATCCTTGCTCGGAACGCTCCGCGCGGGGTTATCTTTCGTCGTGGCCCCAGCGAATGGGTGCAACTTATCGCATGGGATACGGCGACGGACACCTTTCAATCGGGGCAATGGTTCCACGGCAGAATATACAAGAAGCGCTGTGATCTATCGCCAAATGGCGGAAAGCTCGTCTATTTTGCCGCCAGGCCATACGGACCAACGCGAACAGTGGGCGAAAGTTACTACAACACCTGGACGGCGATAAGCAAGCCTCCTTATCTTACGGCTCTGGCCCTGTGGCCAGGTAACGAATCGACCTATTGCGGAGGCGGGCTATTCGATGCCGATAATCGAGTGGTCATCAACGCCTACGCCGGGCGAATCACCGCGCATCCCAATCACCGCCCACCGTTTCGGCTGAAGGTAATCGCAAAGCAGTTGTCCTATGGGGACGAACTCACCTCGATGCGCCTCGTACGGGATGGCTGGACGTTCGATAGAAATGTTTCCCCTGCGTCGAAGCCTAAAAACAACCTGGGAGTCCGGTGTAAAACGCGGAAAAAGGAAGGATTGGCGCTGCTGGCCACGACGACGGACGGCAAAATCGGCGAGCACGACCAGTATGAAGTCATCGATCTCAAGGCTGGGCGGCGTACTCTCCTGAAGGATGTGCGGTGGGCTGACTGGGATCAGCAAGGCCGATTCGTTTTCACCCGCAACGGCTGCGTATTTTCTGCCCGGTATGGCGAGTCAGGGCGGCTGGAAGTCGTACAGCTCGCGGATTTCAACGGCGCCACATTCGCGGCGTTGGAAGCGCCGGACGAGGCGAAGGTGTGGTGAGCCTTCAGGCAAAGTGAGTTTTCCGTGGAGGATACGAATCCGAAACGGAAGGGACGGCCACTCCGTCGATAAAGAAGAAACGATCCGCAGTGCATTCCCGAGGAGAAGATCACGATGTTGCCCCCGCTATCCCACACCCTGCCGCCGGCCGTTCACGCCGCTCCACAGTCACGGACACGTAAACCGGCCCTCGCGACGGAAAAATCAAAAGGATCGCTCCCCGCTAACCTTGCCGCGCGGCTTGCCGGCATGGAACAGATCCTGGAAAAGAATCGCCGAGAACTCCATGTCTCCGGGGCCTCGCTTGTGATCGTCAAGGACGGCAAGGTCGTCTATATGAAGGGCCTTGGCCTGCGGGACATAGCGCTTAAACAGCCCGTGACTCCAGATACTCTCTTCGCCATCGGATCATCGACCAAAGCATTCACCGCCATGACGGTGATGATGAGCGTCGACGACGGCAAGCTTGCCCTGACCGACTCGCCGCATAAATATCTTCCCTACTTTACGCTCTCCGATCCCGACGCGGATGCAAGGATCACGATCAGCGACCTGCTCTGCCACCGATCGGGGCTTGCTCGAACCGACATGGCCTGGGCTTCCGGAAAACTCACTGCGGAAGAGGTTATCCGCCTTGCCGGGCAGGCAAAGCCTACCGCAAAGCTCGGAGAGAAGTTTCAGTATCAGAATGTCATGGTTTCCGCCGCAGGTCAGATCGTAGGCGAGGTGCAACACGCTCCCTGGACTTCCGTTCTGACCCAACGCATCCTCAAACCGTTAGGGATGAACGCCACGAATACCTCGAGCGCGGCCATGCGGCGCGCTGCAGACTTTGCCATGGGATATGTTTACAACCCGGACACTAAGCAGTCCACGCATCTGCCCATGCGTAACCTGGAATGCATCGCGCCCGCAGGGGCGATCAATTCCAATGCACGGGACATGGCGCGCTGGCTGGAGTTCATGCTGGCAGGCGGAGTTTACAATGGCAAACGGCTGGTTTCAGAAAAGAGCTTTGCCGAGCTTACAAAGGAGCGCATCCGTGTGGCGGGAAACATTGGCTACGGCTATGGATGGATGCTGGAAGACTGGAAAGGGCATAAAGTGGTCGAGCACGGCGGCAACATCGACGGGTTTTCTGCGGAAGTCGCCCTGATGCCGGACCAGAAGTTAGGCTTCGTGCTGCTCACCAACGAAAACACAACGCCACTGGCCAGCCTGGCGAAGGAGACGATCTGGGAAAGTCTGCTCGGCGCGCCGAAGACGCCTGCCGTCCTCACCCATTCCCCCCCGTCCGTCGATCCTTCTAAAGAGGTGGGCGTGTATCAATTCGCGGCGGCGAGCCTCGATGTCACCGTCGCTTATAAAGATCACGCGCTGACATTGTCCGTGCCGGGACAGCCGACCTACACGCTGGAAAACGTTGGCGACCGGCGGTACAAACTGGCGATCGTCCCGGGATTCTTCGCTACGTTTCGTCCTGCAAAGAGCGACCCGAAACAGACGGAACTTTTGATGGAGCAGCCGCAGGGCAACTTTGTGGCGGTGCGGGGCCTATCTTCCGCGGTGACTGCGCCTGAAACAGCGGCCTATGACGGCCCGCTGAAAGAGCTGATCGGCTCTTATGCAAATGAAACGCCGCGTATCGAATTCACTGTTGCGGCCACGCATGGGAAGGTGTTGTTCAGCACACCTGGTCAGCCTGCGCTCACACTGGTTGAAAAAGCGAAGGACCAATTTGCGTTGGAAGGGCTGCCGGACACATTCGGGCTCACTGTCCAACGAAACGCCGCAGGCGGGGTTTCCGGACTGCATCTTACACAGCCGCAAGGCGCATTGGACTTGAAGCGGGAGCAGCAGTTTGTTGCCCCGATGTCCGCCGAGGAGTTGATGCGCAAAGTAATCGATGCTCTGGGAGGGGAAGCGAACCTGAGCAAGCATCACGCGTTAAAGGAAACATTCACTGCTTCAATGGAGAACCAGGGCCTGACGGGAAACGGAATCCAGTATGCGCGTGCGCCTGCGTCTTCTACAACCGAAATAGCCTTTTCCGCGTTCGGCAAAGCGATCCTCACGCTACGCACTTTTTTCGACGGCGATACCGGCGGGGCGGAGAGTTCTCTCGGTCCATCGACTTCACTCTCCAAAATAGACTGCGCGGAAAAGCGCATCGCACTGGATTTCAATTCGGAGTTGAAATGGCGAACGTTATTCAAAACGGTTGAGATCAAGCGCCTTGCAAAAGTCGGCGAAGAAGAAGCCTATGTAGTCGAAATGACTCCTGTATCGGGCAAACTTTCCACTCGATTCTTTTCGACGAAATCGTTCCTGACACTCAAGCAGGAGAGCGTCGTGGTTACCCCGGTTGGTGCGGTTCCGATGACGTCGATGTTTGGTGATTACCGTGAGGTGGATGGCGTCAAAGTTCCCTTCTTGCAGTCTCAGGAGAACGCAATCACGGGGAAAACCGTGATGATAATGGAAAAAATCGAGTTCGACGTGCCTATTCCCACGACCGCTTTCAAGGTAGGCAAGTGACAGAAGGTTAGGAAGTAGCTAGCCAGCTTCCAGATCGTGAAGCAACGGATTATGGCAATCATACCACGATCATGCCTCTATCAGGTTTAGTGTGCCCGCTAGAAGTCGGGGGTGAATTCTCGGCCAGCCTCCACCTTATTGAGATCAATTGTTCCGTCTAAGCCGGCAGTACCAAGATGCTGGTTAGATTTGGAAAACACCTCAATGTGCGCCGCCTCACCATAATGGAGATTGTCTACATACATCTTATATCTCGTGGCACGCTCTTCGTAGACTTTACGCCCTTGCTTCCGATATGGCGTTAGCTTGAACCGCATGATGTCAGTCAATACTGTTTGCTCATCGCGTGGTGTCTCACGAGAAGTGAGATCGTATACCGGAACAAGTCGCTTTATTTTCTGTAGCCAGGCGGCCACCATGGCAAGGGTATTGGAGCAATCGACATGGACCGTATGAATGCTATCTTTCGTGACTGCCACAACCGATAGCCCATCAAATTTCGATGGCGTAAAATTCAGAAGTATAGTCGGCCCTCTGCCATTCTGCATTAATCGTTCGGCCGCTTCTGCAACGCTTGTTCCAGAGCAAAGGTCCGCAAGGCATTCGTACAATGCTTCTGAGTTGTGAACTTGCTCGGAACGCCAATCGCTCACACGCAATTCTTCGTAGAGTATCCGCCGAACATATGTTTTAAAGCTTACATCATTAATTTGGTGGAATGTCATGAATGGCTCATCGGAAAAGGCGGTATATTCATACGCATAGAGATAGTCTTCAGCGTAGTAATTCCGACACGTCTCGAAATCGGCATGAATCGCCTTGGCTAACCCAAGAATCGTCAGTAGTGCATTGCGAAATATAGTGAGGTCGGAGTACTGGGCTTCAAGAGACCATTCATTGATGAATAACTGCATTCAGACCCCGTACAGTTCGTAATAGTCTCGATCGGTCTGATCGAAAAACCCATAGGGCCATTCCTCAATTGAACCGTCATCATCAATCTTCAACCGTTGAATTGGTTCCTTTTCAGAACGGGAGAAGTAATAAATTGCCGCAGAGTAAGCGTCAAACATTTGCCACCTTCCAGGCGTGCTCCGATTTCTGGATAATGGAAGCATCTCAAATCGGAGGTGTCGACTATGTCCCGACAAGAACTCGCAAAAGAATGGAAAGAGCGTCTCGAAGATTTCTCCCTCTCA
>JBBRKX010000484.1:0-4928 GCA_038231675.1 Chthonomonadales bacterium
ATTGTAAGAGCGAATTTGATAAGGAACTGACTGTTGGATAAACGTTGCGACAATCCTATGGCCCTGGTTTTGCGGTACTCGTAGTTGGCTCGCGTAACAGGGAACATTCGGAAAGGTAACCGTGCATTTTAGGAAACACATATCATGACGGAGCAGACCCGAACGTCCGCGATTGGCTCTACGGCGTTAATGATCGCGACAGAAAATGAGAACTACGCCGCGGTTCTCACGCTACTCGCTGCCGGTGCGAAAGTAAATCTTCGCGCGAAGGACGGCTGTACGGCTTTAGACCGGGCCACCAAAGTTTCTAACGCTCCTGACGGGGATGATATCGCGCTGGCAGCACTTTTGAGGAAGCATGGCGCACAGAGGGGACAACACCACTCAAGATGTCGCAAATAAGTGGCCGTAAAGGAATAACTTCCCGACGGTGATTATCATGGGAAGCGTCCTCCGTATTTATATATGCCCGTGCGCTTGCATTTTCCTGCACACGAACATGTGAACGTGCAAAAATACACAAGAAGAAAAGAGGAGTCAAGCAAGGAGTGGGAAAGGAGGGCCGGGCTGTGGGGGCGATCTCCTAACGAATAAACCGGATGGGGACAATACCCAACGGTACGAGAGGATCGAACTCGCCGTGATCCGAGGTGACAACCTCGGCGGATAGCTCTTGAGCGAGCGTGATGCAGAAACAATCGGGAAGAGAAATTCCACCCCTGGCCTTATGCCCTCCGACACGTTGCCAGAAATCCCGGCTCATGTCCCGGCGCTCAATGACCTGATCTCCGTCGATGGTTGCAAGCGCGGCGCGGGCCGTAGGAAGGCCCGAACGACGTAACGCCTGATAAAATACCTCACACAGATTGATCGAGTGAGCATAGCAAACGGCCGTAGGGTCTGAAAGGATAGCGGCGACGACCGAAGCGCCCGGTTCTCCTTCGAGATAGGCCACCATCGCACTGGCGTCGAGAACATAATTCAAAAGCGCCGCTCCTCCCGCTTAATCTCCGCATGCTTCTCCTGAAAAAGCGATTCTGTGCCGCCGAGCTTGCCTTTGAAAGCTCCCATGCCGTGAAGCTGCCTCGGTTGGCTGGAGGCTTCCGATCTTGTAGCCTGGCCGTTCTCGTTCGCTCCGTCCTGCTGCGTCTCCTCAAACACCTTGAGTTCGAGCGTAGCCCCGGGCGGAATTTCGTTTCGGTGGCTGAAAACCTCGTCTACTGTTCCCCGGTAAATCTTGCTTGGTTCGTGCGCGTCTAACTGTGCCATTGCCTTACCTCCTGAATTTGAGTCCATTATAGCATGGGCGACTTTGAAGGGAGCCGGAGTAAGGTCAGGTTTTCCCGATACCACATCTCACTACTCAAGGGCGTAGAATTTCAGGGCATTGTCGTGGAAAAGCTTGCGCCGATCCTCTTCGCCCCAGTCGCTTACGATCTCTTGCAGAGTTTCGATCCACTGGCGAAGCGTTGCAGTGAGGGTGCAAACGGGCCAATCGCTCGCAAAAATGATCCGATCGGGTCCGAAGGCTTCTGCGCAATGATGGACAAAGGGCGCAAGCAATTCGGGCGTCCAGTTCTCGGCGCGGGCGATGATGCCGGAGATCTTACAGATCACGTTGGGGTTCCTGGCCAGCGCCGTGATGTCGCGTTTCCATTGGGATTGATCCGCCGCCTGAATTTCCGGGTTACCGCAGTGATCCAGGACGAAGCGCGTTTCGGGACACATTGCGGCCAGTTTCGCCCCAACCGCCAGATGTTCGCCGCCCATGATCAGGTCGAAGCGCAGGCCGCGCGAACCCAGCAGCCGGACGCCACGCACAAAAGGGCTTGCCTCCCCGCTGTCGAGAGCGGTCGGCGGCAAAGGTTTACGGACACCCTTAATAAAGCGGTTGCCGGTGAACGAGTCCATCCAGGCCGCGAACCCATCGGAACTCACATCGCCGCCGATAACAGCGCCGGCCAAAGGGTTATCGTCCGATCCACATAACCGGGTGACGTACTCCGCTTCCTGGGCCTGCTGTTCGGGCGCCACGTCCACCTCCATATAGACCGTTTTCACCACATTCAGACCCTGGGCTTCACGCAGATAGTCGCTCATAAGGAAGCTATGGAAGAGGGGGCCATCGCCGCCAAGCCAGGGCAGGTCGAAGTGACTCAAGTCCCAGAGGTGCTGATGGGTGTCGATGATGGGGAGCATAGGGGGTTCCTTTCGCACATTTCTTATTCGACGGTCAGGCCCTGACTGGCGGCAATAAACAGCGTCGCCCATCCGGCAAGGAAGCATAATCCACCCAGCGGAGTGATCGCGCCAAGGAGCCGTGTTCCCGTGATGACAAGCGCATACAGGCTGCCGGAAAACAGGACGATACCCACGGTAATCAGCCCGCCTGCTATGCGAACGAGTTTATGGGCCCGCATGCGGTCGGCGAGAAGCGCAATGAGAATCAATGCGAGCGCATGCAACAGATGGTACTGCACCCCCGTCTTGTAGACTTCGAGCATTCTCGGGGAGATCCGCGACCCAAGGGCATGCGCGCCAAAGGCGCCGAACGCGACACCTATAAACGCAGCCAAACTGCCTATCATCAGGAATAACCGTGACATATCCTGCTTCCTTGTCTGCTTTTCGAGATCAGTTGAGGTCCGTACAGACATTGTAGCAGAGAAACGATTCCGTCTCCTCAAACCTGGTTCACGCGGATAATGTTGCTGTGGCAACAGAAGGCTGGTCAACACGGAAAAAAATAAAGAGGCCGCTGAACCCGGGTGGTGTTCATCGGCCTCCTGGGAGATAGGACAGGCGAAGCAGCTTGCGGTTAAACGTGTCGGACGTTCTATTTGCGCGGCTTACGTCGCAAACCAAATCCAAGCACGCCCAGCGCGCCGCTCAGCAGCATGATCGCACTGGAACCTTCCGGCACCACGTCCGCGGCAGGGATGAAGCCAAGACCATGCGGGCTATTCAAGCCGATCACCACCTGCGAATAGAGCCCGTTCGAGAAGTCCAGGCTTCCGAGCGAGTTGTCGCCGGGGCTCGCCGAAAAGGCGGACCCTACGGTGAACCCATTGTTTGCGGTCAGGGAATAGATCGTGTTGGAATTACGGTCGGCGATCAGAAACTCGCCCTGGCTTGCGGTGGCAAAGGCGGTGTCGTCAACATTGACGCCGTTCTGAATGCCGAGGACTTTGACCGCCTGGAGGTTGGTTCCGGGATCGGAAACGATCGCCAACTGCGAGCCGCTTTGATCGTCCAAGACAAGGTTTCCATGGGTGTCGAGCGTCATGGAGTCGGGGTCCGTCAGATTGAGAGGCCCTGTTGCGCCGGTTGCGATGTCCGTTGCCGTCGCGTTGCCGTTGAGCACGGGCGTCACCGCGACGGTATGGTTTACATTATCCAGAGTCGCGCTGACGATCGCCGGCAAATTATTGACGTTGCCCACAAAATTCGGCGAGGACGCGCTGAGAAAGAGCGTTCCATTCCGAAACACCAGATCGTCGTACCCGCCGCCATGGGGCGTAGGGCCGTAGAGGTAAAGCGTTTGCGAGTTCAGGACAGGGTCGATGACTTGCAGCTGAACGTTCCCATCTTCGTTTTGTTCGGCATAGACGAGGTGCGTGGCGGGATCGACACGCAATCCGTCGTTGTGCCCGGCGACGCTGAAAGAGTTGAGGTAATGCCCGGCTGTATCGTACTCGACGATCGTGCTGGACTTGCCGTCAGATCCGTCGGAAGCAACTCCATTGGCATAGCCTATGAAAACGTGGGTCCCATCGACGGCAATGGAGTCTGGCGCGGTCGCCTTCAGCCCGGAGGCGGTCGTCCCGCCTGTTGCGAAGGTGTGCAGGGTGTAGGGCCCGATGGTGGTCTGGGCAGCGGCCATCGTCGGTACGCCGGCAAGCAGGGTTCCCCAGGTAAGCAGGGACAGCGCGAGCGTCGTCACGGTCGTTCGTTTTGCTGTCAAATCTGACATATTACACTTTTTCCTTTAATTTCACACGGTTGGTCTGTTACTTCTATTTGTATCGTCGCCTGTCCACAACAAGGTGGCAGAAGGATGTTAAGAGGACTTTAACGATTCCTGAGAAAGCTTTAAGGAGAATGATGGAGAGAGATGGCGAAACGGGAAAAGCCCCTCCAGCACATTGCCGAAGGGGCGAAGGGAATCAGAAATTTGTGGTCAATAGACTACTTCGGGGTGAAGGAAGTGCCGCAACCGCAGCTTCGCTGGGCATTGGGGTTCGTAAACTTCCAGCCCCCTTCGAGCAAATTCTTCGTCGTATAGTCGATCTCTATGCCTTCGATGAATTGTGCGCTCTTCCGATCGACGAAAACGGCGAGCCCGTCGATTTCATACGCGAAGTCACGCTCGGTCGGCTTTTCTTCCAGGTTCAGGACGTACGACAGACCGGAGCAGCCGCCGCCCTTGACGCCGATACGCATGCCGAGATTCGGATTGCCCTGCTTCTTAATCAGGAAGCGCACACGCTCGACCGCGGCGGGGGTAAGCGTCAACAACCGCGTCGGCTTGTCCAAAAGTACGTTACTCATCACTATTCACCTTATCGTGTCAAAAAATATTGCGGCAGTAAAACGTGCGAAGATTACATCATGCCCAGGGTGAGCTTCGCTTCATCGGACATCATTTCCATATTCCAGGAGGGTTCCCAGACGAGCTCGACATGAACGTTTCCGTCGCCGGTCACCGTCCGTGCTTTCTGCTCTACTTCCCCTGGAAGCGAACCGGCGACCGGGCAGCCCGGCGAAGTAAGCGTCATCTGGATCTCGACGTCGCCCTCGGAACTGACATCGATGTCGTAGATCAGGCCCAGTTCATAGATATTTACGGGGATTTCGGGATCGTAGACCGTCTTCAGCGCTTCGACCACCTGTCCCTTGACGATCTCCGTCTCAATCGGGGTAAGTTC
>JBBRKX010000485.1:0-4928 GCA_038231675.1 Chthonomonadales bacterium
GAGTTGATGAAAGGCGATATCACCGACAAGAACAGCATGCGTGAGGCGATGAGCGGAGCGGACGGCGTATTTCACCTCGCCGCATGGTATAAGATCGGCTCTCATTCGAAAAAGGAAAAAGAGCGCGGGGAACGCATCAATGTGGAAGGCACGCGGAATGTCCTGGAGTTGATGAAAGAACTCAAAATTCCGAAGGGAGTCTACACGAGCACTCTGGGCGTATTTTCCGATACAAAGGGGAAGCTTTCCACGGAAGCGACTCATTATCGCGGCCCGTTCCTGAACGATTACGAGCATTCAAAATGGAAAGCCCATTTTGAAGTGGCTCAGCCTATGATCGAGGAAGGCCTGCCGCTCGTGATCGTGATGCCGGGAGTGGTATACGGCCCCGGCGACGCCAGTTCGGTGCATGACACATTTGTTGCGTATCTGAAAGGCAGCCTGAAAGTATCCCCCCAGCGGACTGCAGTTTGCTGGGGTCACGTCGAAGATACGGCGCGGGGACATATCCTTGCCATGGAAAAGGGAAAAAAAGGCGAAACGTACATCATTGCCGGGCCCGTTCATACGCTCATCGACGCCATGAAGATCGCGGAAAAGTTAACCGGCATTCCTGCCCCAAAGCGACATCCTTCTCCGCGGTTGATGCGCGTTTTAGCCGGCGTGACGGATCTGGCATCCTATGTCATGAAGGTTCCTCCGTTATATGCGGCCGAAAACCTGCGCTCTCTGGCGGGAACGACCTATATCGCATCCAGCGACAAAGCCAAAAGGGATCTCGGCTTTGCCCCCCGACCGCTCGAAGAAGGACTTCGGGAGACACTGGCGTTGGAAAAGAATCTGATCGCTGCGGCAGCCGTTCGCTAGCGACAAGAACCCATAGTAAACAGAGAACGGAAGTCGAGACCTGATGCAGTCTTGCTTCTTTCGGCGAACCCTATGCATTCGGCATCCGTCTAACGTTCGTCCCGTAAGAAGCGGGCACAGGAGTTGTAAATTTCTCGAGATGAGTGAACCGATTTCGGACACCAGACAATGTCCTCACTGTGGCGTAGTCAACGCTAGCAGCCGTGCCCTCTGTATCAATTGCCAATCGCCGCTTACGGCGTATGCCGGTGAGTTGCAGGGCGAAAGTTACCAGGGCAAGCTTGCGGAGCAGGCGGCCCATGCGGAGATAAAGCCGTGGGCCGTGACGGCGATGGCTGTGTGTGACGTTCTGTTCGCCGTCTTTTGGCCCATTGCCTTCGTAATAGGAGCGTACACGGCGCGAGCCCATGTGAACGTGGAGGGAACAAACTACGCCGCTGCGGCTTTTGGATCCCTTGTACCCTTGTTTTACGCGCTGACTCTCCTCCCCATCGCGGCGCTTCTTTGCTTCGTGGCCTGGGGCGCCTGGGCGCAGCGAACATGGGCGTGGGCGGCGAATGCCTGGACGATCGGAGCATTTGTTTTTGTCGTGTTCATCTATCACCGGGTCTCGTTCTTGACGTTTATCTGCGTATGCCTCGCGGGCGGCCTCGCATATGCCTGGTATCTGCCGCGAACGCGGGCCTGGTTTGGAATCTCGGCGAACTGAATTTATTCGCCACCGATATGTGCGTGCAAAAGGAAGGAATTCTCCCATGGCAACTGCATCCCTGAATATGACCCGAAAAGAAGCGCTTCTGGCGGAACTGGCCTCCGACATCAGTCATGCTCCCGCGCGAGTCCCTGCCCCGTCAAGCGATCCGGCACTCGCTCAACTGAATAAAGTGGGGACGCAATTGTGGCTGGATACCGGCAACCTCGACGAGGCAAGCAAGCTATGGCGGCGTGAGTTCTCCGCCCTGACAACGAACAACACACTTGCCAATCAAGTGGTTCAAACGGGCATCATGGACGCCGTCATCAAAGACGCGGCGAAACGGATACGGGATGTGGAACCGGGCATTTCGGCGGACGATATGGTTATGGACGTGGTCTTCGTCGTAAACTGTCAGATCGCCATGCGGCTTGTGCACGCATTCGACGCGCTGGTCAGCGTGGAACTCCATCCGGGCGTCGGCCATGACATCGAAAAGACGCTTCGGTATGCGCAACGCTACTATGCAATCAATCCGGACCGTTTCATCGTCAAGATACCGCTCACGCCGGAAGGATTTTGCTCGGTGGCACGGGCTCGCGCCGAGGGAATTCCCATCAACTACACGCTTGGCTTTTCCGCACGGCAGAACTATCTCGCCGCTCTGTTGGCGAAGCCCAACTATGTGAATGTCTTCCTTGGCAGGCTCAATGCAGTCGTGGCGGACAACAAGCTTGGCGACGGCAAATATGTGGGCGAGAAAACTGCGCTTGCCTCTCAAACGGCCGTTCGAGAGCTTCGCGAAAAGCATGACGATGTCCCCACGCACCAGATTGCCGCATCCATGCGGAGCGCGGAGCAAATTGTTTCGCTTGCCGGCATCGATGTTTTTACGATTCCGCCCAAGGCCGTCGAAGAGTTTTACGCACAGGGCCACAAACCAGAGGATATTACTTCCCGCACGCAAGAGCAGTACGAAGTCAAACTCGGGGACTCGACCGATAAAAGCAGTGTGGAAGTCCTGTGGACGATCGATGATGCGTTTAAAAAATTCTCACAGGAACTCGCAACGCGGGGTGGCGTCAATCTAACGGGCGATGACCTCCGCCGTGCAGACAAGGAACATGGCACGAAACTCTTCTCGGGCTTCACGCCGGAGGAGCAGGAAGCGATCCGAACCAAGGGCAAGATCCCGGAGACGGCCCGATGGCAGGGTCGCGCCGCACTCGATGACTTGATGACGGAGTCCGCGCTGCAATCGTTTATTACCGACCAGAAAGCATTCGACGATCGGATCCGCAAAGTGGTTTCGGAGGCCTGATTCTCTGAAAACATACTTCATCCCGAACTTTGTCTCGCCCACCAGAGGAAATTTTCCTTCGTCGGGCCGGCCCAAAGTTCGGGATGAAGCTTGTCTTGGTGCGTTAACATCGGGTTATCGTGGGCGAAGTTTTGCTATGCGTCCGTGCGGGGTTTCCGATATTCCGCAGTCACCACGGATGAGAAACCGCCGCGAACGGCGAAATCTCCTGTAATCGTCATCGATCGCGGTGCGCACGCCGCGACAAGATCGTCGAGAATGCGATTTGTAACCGCCTCGTAATAGATCCCTAGCTGGCGGAAGCTGTAGAAATAGAGTTTCAGACTCTTAAGCTCCAGGCATTTCTGATCCGCGACATAATCGATGGTCATGGTGGCGAAGTCAGGCTGTCCGGTCTTGGGGCAAACGGACGTAAATTCCGGGCAGGTATGCACAATGCGGTAATCGCGTTCGGGCCGAGGGTTATCGAACACCTCAAGTAAGGCGACCTGCTGTTCTTGCGTGAATTGTTCCATGGAGTAAGCTTATTTCCTCTATCAGCGCTCTCGTCGATGCCGGAAGCGACATCCTTTGCGAAAGCATTTACAAAAATCTCGTCAACTGTTATTATACTCCCGGATGGGGGAGCATGCAGCCAGAGCAGACAGCCCACCGGCTTGCGGCGAGATCCAGCAAATAAACTTAAAAAATATTTCCGGAGTCCTTTAGCAACGCATGAGACTCGAACGATAGAACAATAGGAGTGGCGCAGCTGCTCCAAAAACATGATGATGGAGGTGGATAACGTGGTAATTGTCTTTACAAACGCGACAAATCAATACAGGGTCTATCCACCGAACAATCGGATGCTCCGCCGGATCTAATCGAGACCTGGCCGCAATAACCGATTTTCAAAACGCTTCTTCTCGGGCGAAGCGGGCCGCGTGATTTTGAGCATCACGTGCTGCCCTGTTCCGTTACGATAAGCCGCGGGCGGATAGCGCCCGCGGCTTTTACGTTGGAACTTTCGCACTTCGAGGAGAAGATTTGAGCAACCTATCGGCTATTTCCGGGCCGCGTTCCGCACGGCGACGTCCTGAACAGACGCTTGTGCTGGACGCGCTTGAAACAAGAATGGAAAAGATGGCCGCATACTTTGGGCGGCAATCTGGGGTCGATCCGGATGATCTACGCCAGGAAGCATGGCTGGCGGTGCTGGAAATGCTCCCCATGGTCGATTACTCGATCGGCGCGCCGGACCAGCATCTGCTGAAACGAGCGCGATGGCGCATGCTGGATGTCATACGATGGCAACGGCGGCGGCAGCACCTTCCGCTTTGCGATGACCATTTAGGGTCGCTTTGCGCTCCCGCGCCTGCCAGCAACGCGGATCTCGGACTGCTCCTGGACCGGCTAACCATCATTCAGCGTCGGATCCTGCGCGCACTTCTGGAGGGCTACACATGGCGGGAAGTTGGCGTGGCGGTCGGCTGCACCTCCGCGAATGTGGCTTACCATGTGCGCCGCATCCGCGAGATATATCTTGAGCAAAATCCGCCCGAGTAAACGGAACAACGCGAATATACCGAAAAATCGACCGTCTCAATCTTTTGAGGCGGCCGATTTTCCGAGTCCCGGAACGAAATTTTACGTATGTCCCAATCTCGGAGGAATTCGCCACCCATCGCACGAACTAATACCCGCATAAAATGTTGATCCCGCCAGCTATCCGTTTCTGCTTGTGGCTTCTGAAGTTTACAGCGGACGCAGCACCGGCGCTTGCCCCATTTAAGCCGAGCCTCAGTCCCTACTGGAAAGAAGGACCCAAAATTTGGTTCTGTATGACACTCCGCGCAGAAAGTTGGTCGAGAGATCAATGCAACCGTCCGCTTATCGCGCAAGGGCACAACGGCTTGGCCTCCTCATCGGCGTCACCGTTGCAGCGGCGATAACCTTCCCCGTGCCGACTTGCGCTCAGGACGTCGGCAAGGACGTTCCTTCGGGGCATTGGGCGTACCAGGCGGTGCAGGACCTGGCGAGCAAGGGATTGATCAAAGGCTATCCGCC
>JBBRKX010000486.1:0-4917 GCA_038231675.1 Chthonomonadales bacterium
CAGGAGTTTCTTCATTCCTCCAACCCAGTCGACGACCACCTTACGTTCTTTTTCGCTCGGTTGTTTATCCTCATCCGCCGGTGGCATTTCATGAGTCGCGATCTGGGTCGACGCTCGCTTCCACAGCATCTGGAACGCTGGCCCGTTCGGATTCTTCAATAAATTCTGGAAGGTCACATCACCCTTCCGCCTGTTGTCGGTATGGCAACGCAGGCAGTAGGTCGAAATGAACGGTGAGACCTCGTTCTTAAAGGTCTTGACCGATTCGGTGCGGGCCCGGATTAAAGCCGCGGCATCATTCTTCGATGAGTCGTCCGCGCGCAGCGTCCATACGGACGCCCGTGGGGGCGCTGTCGGCAGCGCCAGCAGCAAGGCGGTGAGGAGTGTTATGGTGTGTTTCACATACAGTTCCTTCTCGTCGTGGTGAAAACTATTATATGCGAAACGAAGCCAATTTCGATTATCGTCCGCCGTATAGACTCCGACGGGCGTCGTAGGCGGCTACACGGCTTTGTACGACGAATTCGTTGTATGGGATCCTCGCGAGCGCTGCGATCCTGGCTTCGATATCGGAACCTATTGTCGAAAGGCTGGTCTGCGCGGTCTCGGGCGGCGTATCGGATTCTATGCATCGCTCCTCGACCGCCGCGACTTGCTGCTCGGTCCGTGCTCCATCGGCAGGCTGTTCGGCGACCTCTTCGTGGATGTATGGGGAGTCACTCCGGCTGATATTGGCCCAGCTCCCGTCGCTGCGAATCGCGTGGTATTGGCGGAGTAGACGCGCAAGAAGCCGGTTGTGCATCGATTCGTAGCGGAGGTAGGTCACTGCGGTTGGCACTTCAAGGTAGCTATGGACGGTTGCGGAGTTCGCGTCCGGCCCGTCCGGTCCGTTTCCTGATTTGGTATACAGGTAGTTCTGTTCGGCGCCCCAGATGCGGCGGAGTCTTATGGTTGTGATCGCGATCTGATCAACCATCATTCGCTGGAGCTCATTCTGCGGTGTGAGGGAAGTATAGAGGCCGTCCAGCAGCTATCGATAGCCGGGCGCATCGATAGGGATAATCCTGGAGAGAAGTCCGTGGCGGATTGCGTTGCGGCCGGATTTGGCTTTGCCTTCCGATGTGACGGGTGCGTTGGCCTTTTGTGCGTTTTTGCGGTTTGCTTCGATTTGGGCTGCGCTGGCCATGGTTTGGAAAGCCCCCTGTTGACTTTAAGTAGACCGGTGTCTCTTAGACAACGAGAGTTTGGAGAAGGTTTCAGAACATAGTTGATATTTATATATTGTTTTCGATTGAAGCTGCCGAGGCACTGAAGTACCCGGCTGGAACTACAAAGTGCGCCTGTGCGCACTCCAATGCGGTGAATCCGTACGAATTTCGTTGATCCGCGCGCCCGTACTGGTCGGGCCGTGCTGAGGTAATGAAGCTCGCTCGGCTGCGTAACATTAGTAAGATAGTTTCCGCCAATCCTCAAATCAATTTCGACCGGTACTCCACCCAAGCGCTTGACATGCCCCGGTATTTTAGTCCATTCGGAGAGTTAGACTCCGGGATCTTGTGGCTGCATGCCGTTCCACAGTTTTTTGAACTCCGCTGGAGTAAGTTTGCGCAGCGATCGGTGCGGACGTTCTGTATTGTATTCGATGCGATACTTTTCGCACAATATGCGTGGTTCCGCGACGGTGGCAAAGAGCGTTCCGTAAAGAAACTCGTCGCGGAATCGGAAGTGGAAGCTCACTCGAAATCCATTCTGCCATGGGCTGCCGGGCGCGATATGGAGGGTTTGGACCACTCTACTTGGGAGGTGAACAAGATGGGCGAGGCATATCTGGAAATCCTGGAAGTTGGTTACTATGAGGCTACGATTGCATTTGACGGGTTGGCTGACGAGAATGTGTGGAAGCGGCCCGCGGAAGGGCTCCTCTCTGTCGGCGAGCTTGCGGGTCATATTGTTTATTGGGAGGCGATGAGATTTGCGGGTGAGGGTACGAACGGAACAGCGCAGCCGAATCCGGCAAAATGTCGCATTAGCAGTCCGCTGGTAGATCAAATATTCGAATACTACCCCGCAAACATCGCGACGCGGCCATCCGAGAGGCAACTCGCGATGACAGCAGTTGAGGTTTGCGCCGAGTTCCTGCGTGTACACGAGGAATCTATTGCGTACTTCAAGTCTCTATATGCGGACCTGGAAACCGATGCTCCAGGTTATCCGCAGGGTTACAACTATCGAGAGTTCCTAACGTATGCAGCGTTTCACGTAGCCTATCACGCAGGTCAAATGTATTCTATTCGGCATCTGCTCGGGGACACCACGACAGACAATTAAGCTGAAACTCATAGCTGAGAGTTGGCCTTGCCCCGAAATAATGTATCCAAAGTTGATCTTGCCTTTTGCGTTCGGTCATAAGATTGGTGATTTCCGCAGGTTGTAAAAGCGGCCGAAGCGTTAACGCGGGCGCACTCCAAACGGCCTAACTCACCGAGATGGAGCGCGCTGCCAGTCATCCCACACGAATGAACGACCTCATCCGTCAGGCGATTCAGCGGATGCCCGAAGCCGACGACATAGCGAATCAGAACACGGCCACTGCCCGTCAGCTTCGCGGAGTCGAGAAGAAGGCGGCAACCCTGGGACGGGCTATCGAGATCGGAGGAGACCTGTGCGAACGTTGCTCGAACGTCTTCAGGCGATCGAGCGCCAGCGCGTTGAGCTTGGGGGCAACTTACCCGCTTGCAACAGGTCCGCGCCAGCCAGAAAGTAACGCTGCCCACCGTCCAAGCATACTCTCGGATGCTCGGAACAGTCGGAACCCTTTGGGAAGAATGGGATGAGGAAGAGCGAACGCGCGTATTGCAGATCGCCGTGGAGCGGGTATACATCCAGGCATACAAAGAAGGAACCTGCTCAGTACGGTTTCTGAGCGAGGTTCCCTTCTCGAAAACGGAACTAACGTCCAACATGGGAGCGGATACCTCCGCAGGTTACACAATCAACCATCGTGGTAACGATCCCACTCCACTTTGAGCGCCGCAGAGACTACTCGAAACTTTAGGTAAACTGAGGTTGCTGCCGCCGCAAACGGAAGCAACCTCTTTTTTCACGCGCCGGGCAGGGCACAATGACCGCTAACCCCATTGTACCCCGGCACATGCGCGCGTGCCTGTTGGCGGGGTAAAGATGCGCAAAACGAACGCCCGCAGCGTGTTTCGACCATGCGCGCTGGCGTCTGAAAATGAACCTGATTGTACGTGCCTGAGTCGCGTCCTCGAATCTGGTGAAGATATACCGGGGCACATCTGCAAGTCGATTCAGCGGGCAAGCTGCGCGAATTGGTTACGCGCGCATCCCGCGTTCTCCGACGTGCGTCTAAACGACAACTTTGACTATCATCCAATTATTGAACTTGTGCCAGGCGTTCGCATCCTAGCGAGTGATCCTGAAGAATGGCCGCTGCCGCTGCAACAGGGCTCTGATCGAGTTTGTTCATCATCTGGACGCTATGCACCAGTGTTATCCCCGCGCCTATTGCGCCAGCCACGTGTACCGCTTCGTTCATTTCTTCTTCGCTGACGTATAGGCTCTGGAGGGTTCCGGAGTAAGCGTCAATGCAATACGGGCACTTCAGCGCATGGGCGAGCGCAAGCGCGATGAGCGCCTTTTCCCGCTTCGTAAGAACGCCTTCCGCCATCACCTTCTGGTAATAGGAGAAGAACGCCTCACCGAGCGCTGGATTGACGCGGGCGATCTCCCCGAAGCGAGCCAGGTCATCCCACTGATAATAGCCAGTTGCAGTCACATCGGACGGTGAATCCTGGAACTGGATGTTGGCAGGTGTTCCGCAGCAAGAGGGAATAGATGCCGCATCTACTTTTGCCGGATCAGCCGGGCGTAGGTCGCACCCCGATTTGTCTGGATTCACTTTCAGCGCGCCGTAGGCGAACTCAAGTGGGATGCTGGAATGTCCACCATCCTCGTCTGGTGGGTAAATCCAGTGTTTAGCGGCTACCTCGACATGACAGCAATAGACGGGCTGATCCGGCCCCCCTTGCGAGGCGAGACTCCAGTCAAGGTTGTTGGCGGTGCCGGGGAGCGCATCAAACGCCTGACGGACAGGATCGCTCTCTTCCCTGAGGTCTATACCGATGTGATCGAGGAACGGGCGGGGACGGCGGTTGGTCTCTGTCTCCAGCAGTTCATCCTGCGAGACCTTGATATGCGAAAAGATGGCGTTGATTGCTCCCGGAAACCGATATTTGACGAAACCATCTTTCTGATGATCCAGGCGTGCGCCTGCATCGAAGAACTGATTGATGGGCAGCGCGTGGGTATCTTCTACCTTAATATGTAAATGGATCGTTTCCGCCAGGGCCACCTCGTTGGCGAATGGTGAGTCAGAAGCGCCCAGACGGTGTACGGCTTCGAACTCGGAGACCGCAAGCAGGCCGCAGTTACGTAAGGTATCGAGCGTTGCGTCAGTTTTAGTGCATTCGTGTAGATTCATAAGTAGTTGATCTCCGACAATTATGGAAACGTCTGGCACTATAAGTTAGATTCACCAAATGTTCAGTGTTCCCTTCGGAGATTCAATATGTGAAAGCAGCAAAAACCGCTCGGTTCGTATGACCGAGCGGTCATTAAGAGCGGGTATCAGAGTTAGTTACAACTTCCCGACTCAGATCCGGCTGCCCCTATTAGCCCGCCACGGCGGCACGCGACGCCGCGGTGTATCACCTCATCACCCACACACTCACTATGGCGCCCGTACCGCTTGCCCCGACGCTGCAGAGCACGCGACCGAAGCCATGCTCGAGCAGGCCGCAGTCGAGGAAGGTCACCTAGACGATCGTCCTACTTGAGGCCCAGAACTGCTGCGCTGTAGATCAGGGTGGTGACGTTCAGCCGAGTCGGGTGTGC
>JBBRKX010000487.1:0-4915 GCA_038231675.1 Chthonomonadales bacterium
GGAGAGGAAAGTCCGGGCTTCATAGAGCAACGATGCCGGATAACGTCCGGGCAGGGCGACCTGACGGAAAGTGCCACAGAAATTACACAGCCGAAAAGGCTCTTTCCACAGATTTCACGGATTACAGTGATTAAGAGAAATGCAGGCACGGCGACAGCGGTGTCATACATGTCTTGCTCATTCTGTGAAATCTGCGTAATCTGTGGAGAAAGTATTTCGGTAACGGTGAAATGGTGCGGTAAAAGCGCACCGGCGGTGTGGAGACATACCGGCCTGGTAAACCCCATCGGAAGCAAGGTCTGACAGGAGGGGTTGACGCTGCTCGCAGACCTTCCGGGTAGACCGCTTGAGGAGACGGGATTAACCGGCTCCCTAGAGAGATGACCACACAAATACAAAACCCGGCTTATAGACCTCCTGCCGATTTGCCCTCCCTGCCTGCGTGAAAACGTAAGGAGGGAGGGCATTTAGTTTTTCAGGCCGGGTTCATCGTTGACAGCCGCAAATAAACAGGGTGAATCGCGGCACTGCCGTTCGTAAGAACTAGGCCGGATCGGAAATACCGTGATAAAAAGTGTGAGAAGGAGTAAAAGATGCCCCAACTGATTGTGGCGCACGATTATATTTGTCCGTGGTGCTATGTGGGATGGGAACAGGGTAAGAAACTCAAGAAGGAGTTTCCGGAGCTTGAATTGATCTGGAAAGGCTATGAGCTTCTTCCCGAGGGGTTGGAGTATACGCCCACCCCACCGGACCCGGAAGCCGCGAAAAAGCCGATGGTTCCCACGCGCTTCGAACTGCTGGTAGCCGCCGATGGAATCACAATGCCGGTGCGGACACGTTCCTTTTCAAACTCGCGGCGCGCTCTGGAGGGCGCCGAATATGCACTGGAAGCGGGCAAGGCGGACGCCTATCACGATACCGTGTATCATGCCTACTGGCACGAGGACGCCGATATTTCCGACCTGGCCGTGCTGACGGAAATCGCGGAGCAGGCCGGCCTGGATGTTGGGGAGTATCTGGGAGCGATCGAAACCGGGCGGTATCGAGACCGTATTGTCGAGTTTGACGATACGGCGCATGAGGCCGGTATCTGGAACGTTCCGACCTGGAAGTTTCCCGAAAAATGGATCGCCGAACAGCCCTACGATGTGGTCAGGCAATACGCCACGCGCTTTTTAGGCCGGGAATAAGGCTAGATCTCGTAATCCACGGTCAGCACGTCGGCGCGAATGGGGCTGATATGGTTGTTGACGACGTGCTGGTGGTTCGGGTGTGGCCCGTAGGCGTCCAGCGCGGCACGGTCTGTAAAACGGACTACCAGGCCGTGGGTGAATCCCTGGCTGCGGTCGCAGAAGTTGGCGCCGCACGAGATTTCGAGAATGCCCGGAACCCGATCCTTCAGGTCGCGGAGCGCCTGCACTGCGGCATGAATGGCTTCGGGCTTTGCCTCTTCCGTCCATTTGAAGAGCACGATGTGCATTATCTGGGGGTTTAGGGATGACATTTTGACGTTCCTCTAGTTTTGATGGATCGGCTGTCGATCGGATATTTATTGCTTGCCCGCACTCTTAAGTACCACCAATCGCGCGCCGTGCAGGCGCCGCCGGTTTAAATTCACCAATTCGCTTTGTGGGATCGTCACGACGTTCGGACGGCCATCGCTGACAAACGGCGCATTTTCGGTTCCGGGCCGGAGCGTGTCGATCCAGCGCTCTATATTGCCCGGCTCCGGCTCGATCCGCTGGATCAGCATGCGGTCGAACAGCCGGTGCGCCAGGGGATAGTACGGGCCGCCGCTAGCCAGCAGGATGCACTTGTTGCTGTAGCGCGTGCCTCCCTGCTTTCCGCTCAGCAAAAGGCTCCACAGTTTCTTGTTCGTTGGGGCGATGCCGTAGGGAAGCGCCATCGTATCCATCGTCGCGCGTGGCGCGAGGCGGCGGATGTTCCGGACGGCCTCCGCCATCTCCCATTTCAAAGTCGGCGCGCTGAGATCAGCGAGGCTGCGATGCGAAACCGTATGGTTGGCAACTTCGTAGCCTTGGCGCAGCAGGAAGCAGAGTTTTCGCTTTTCGGACCCATCCTGGTCGAAGGGAACGCCGTTCCATTTGCTTTCTGGAAGCACGTAAAACGAGGCGCGGCGCGGCCAATCGGGATGTCGCTTATGAAAGGCTTCGAGGATGCCGACGGCGCATTTCGGGTCGATCTTTCCATTGGGGAGATACCGAAACTGCGAGGGACGCGCATCATCGAAAGTAAGCGCTACCGGAATGCGCCCTTTTGGCACACGAATTCGGGCCGTAAGGATGTCCCGCATATTCACCGGATACCACCCGGCGGCATACATGAGTTCAAGCTGCCGTTCGAGTGTTGCCGGAGCGATGTTCAGCCCATGCTTATCGTAGAGAACGCCGTCGTTAAACTCGGATTCGCCGCCGACCGAATGGTATTCCAAAATGGGGATAGAGCCTAGCTCATTCGGCGGCAGCGCAGAGCGAGCGGGCGCCGCGCCAATCAGGGAGAGGCAAAGTAAGGATTGTATGAGCCAATTCATAGAGTGAGCCTGCCGGTTACCTGGGATTCGCCAAAGGAACCCGGACATCGCGGGAACGCCGCGCATGTTCGGGTCCTGATAGTACGTACGTTATTTTTGCAGAAGCTTGCAGCCGTCGGTGCGTGAATAAACTTCAGCCGAGGGTTATAGGACGGACTGGACGCGCTCCGTGCCGACGGGGAACGGTGTTATTCCGGCTGGCAGGTGGCTGCTGTTGCGGCGTCTCCCCGCGATTGCCGGATGCTGGACGCCAGCGCGTGCTGCCGGGGGCGGCCCAGAGCATAGCAGCGCGTGGGGCAGGCGACTGGAAAAGCGACTCCAGCGGCACGGGAGGCTCGTTTCGCTCCGCCGCGGACAGCGACCGAACCTCGTATTCGGATGGGTTTTTTGGCGTCGATACCGGGTTGAGGGCCGAAACGAGCGCAAAAGCAGTGACGGCGGCGGCCGCAAGACCGCCGCCCGCTAACTGCATGCAGAATTCAAAGGAAATGCATGTGAAGCAGCCGCGCACCCTTTCGCGCCATCCCTCGGTCGGCGTATCGCTGAGCGGAAGCGCTCGCAATTCGGCGATGATTCGATCGTCAAAAGCGCGGTCTAAACCTTCAGGCAGGGTGGTGTCGTGTGAGAAACTCAGAGCGTGCAGCGCATCGTCGGCCTGCTGTGCAGCGCGGCACGACACACATTTTGCCACATGATCTTCTAACAAAGCCCGTTCCGATGGCGACAGAACGCCTTCCGCCCGGCGTGTCAACAGGGACCGCCAGGCGTGGCAGCGATCAAACATGATCGGCCTCCTGTAGCAGAGCCGTCCAGCGACGGCGGAACTGCTCGCGCGCGGTGTTCAGGCGAGATCGGACCGTGCCGACAGGAATATCGAGCACGGTAGCGATTTCGGCATATTCCAACCCTTCCACTTCACGCAGAATAAGCGCTGCGCGCATGGGAGGCGTTAGCGAGTTCAGCACCTGCTCGACCGCAAGGCGCTTTTCGATGTCCGGCGTGGAAGCCACCAGAGAGGGCATCGCTCCCTCCAGAGGCATCTCGGAGGAAGCGCATTTGCGCCGCATTCGGTCGAGGCAAAGGTTAATAACGATGCGATAGAGCCAGGCGTAAAAGCCGGACTCGCCCCGAAATTGCGCGATCTGGCGAAATGCTTTGACGAACGCTTCCTGAGCGACGTCTTCCGCCTCGCGCGAGTTATGAAGGACATGGGCAGCCAGGCGCACGACGCGCTCGCGATACCGGCTAAGAATCCAGCGAATGGCCCGCTCATCGCCCAGGGCGCAGCGGTCGAGCATCGACCGCTCTTCACGCCGGTCGGAACCATCCAGGCTGCCGGCGGCCGGAGCCATCATCAATTCTGCGATTTTCCAAACGCTGGTCGTCATATTGCCTCAATCCTCTTAGTGTTGTGACGCAATCGGTTCGCTGTTTTGTTCGGTTCGCTGCGGACTTATAAATCCCAGCATCAAACGGGGTAACGATGTCAAATTTGCACGGGAGCGAACGGCTCTCAAAGAACCGCGCAGACCGATAAGGAGAGCCTGAAAATGCGAGTGTGCGGTAGTTCAACACGCTCGCATCAGACTCCTTCTTGATCCTGCTTCTCCGTGGCGTCGGAGAGAGGACGCTACTTCAAAAGCGCCGTAACAGCGGTATCCAGCGCACCTAGGCCACGCGGGTTCGCAGTCAGGTTCACAAATTTCGCGGTGACCTTAGATGCTTTGTATACGAAGACCGTGTTCTTAACGGCAGGATCGACGGCGATCTCATTGTCTCTGAAAGCGTTGCTGTCCGACGATGGAAGGAAGGTAAGCGCGGTGCGCGTGAGATGGTTCCTGGAAGCCATTACCTCCAGATGTCGGCGAAGTTGTACTTCCGTATTATCGCCGTAATTATAGAATACTAGGAAGGCTTTCAATTTGCGGGCTTTGTGAGTGACGAGGCTTTTCTCCAAGAATCCCGCGATGGCCGCGACGTTGTTTTCGTCATCGCCATTGACCCATACCTGCACGGCAGGGTCGTTCGGATATTGGCACATCGGGCAGACGTTGGCGCCGCGATCCGCGCCGGTCGCGTGCCGGGGGCGAAACGATCCTAGTATGCCCCCGACCTTAACGCCGGAAGTGACTTCCTGGGGTTTCGCTTTGCTTATCGCCAGCCCTGCGGCGGCGATTATTGCCCCAAAAGCGCCCAATATTACAAGGGTTGATTTATGCATCGGTCAAGCTTCCTGTATTGCAATGTTATCGTGTTCATTCCACAGTCGTCACGGTTTTTCCTTCTTGCCTGCGTAGGTGTGTAAGTGTGTAACGTATCATTAGGGAGATGATTTACGAAGACAACGGAAAGGACAATACC
>JBBRKX010000488.1:0-4907 GCA_038231675.1 Chthonomonadales bacterium
AAAGCATCGTGTTTCGCTGGAAGCCCGCCGTCGTCACCCCTGCGGCCGCGAAACCCTAGCACTCTATGTGTTCAGATAACCTATAAGGCAGGCGCCGAAGCCGGAGGAACCTTTCCATGGCCCGATTACATACGCTCGCACGGACCGGAGGTTATGAAGAAGCGGTGATCTGTATCTCAGAGGGAGCCGACATAAACGCTTTGAGCGTCCACTCTTTCACTCCGTTGATGTTAGCCGCAGAAAATCAGCATCTGCCTATCGTTAGGCTGTTGCTTGAATCTGGCGCACAGGTCAATGTCGCCAGGCGCAACGGTCACACCGCGCTTCACATGGCTGCCGCGAAGGGGCATCTTGACATTGTTCAGGCACTGGTCAAAGCAGGAGCGGACATGAACTCCGTGAGTAAATTCGGCAGTACCGCGATGATTGATGCCGCCCGGCACAATCATCGTGAGATCGTCGCCTTTCTAAAGGATCAGGGCGCGGATGCCGGTCGTCGGTTCCGCGATTTTTTCACTTCTGTGGAAATGACCGCCGATGAGTGGCTGGATGTCGGCGGAATTGGCGGATGGAGGCGCAAAAGATTCCCAGAAGACTATCCTGACCCGGACAATCCGAACGTGCGTCCGCTAGCGCGTGAAAGTTCGGAACGGCATGTCCTAAAACTGATGGCCGATGGGCTTACGCCGGAGGAGTATGTGGCAAAACATGGGCGTTACACTTGCGTTTTCTCCTATGGTCACTACAGCTTTCGGGATCTTGCTGTCGAGACATGGGCGCACGGGGTGGCGGAAGGACTCTTTACGCCGGGGCTGATGGAACAGTACGAGGAGCAGTTTCTTCAAGGGGAAGAATTGGAGGGGGCCCGTCAGCTTCGGGCGCGTCACGCCCGCATAGCGGCCCGAAGGAACAAAAAGAAAAATACCTGACAGCGGACGCGGCGCCTGACGACCGGGTATCAAGGAGGCGCATTTATATCCCCGTTCCCTACCCGGCACTTTTGTGCGCTCCTTTGTTGAGAACGAATTGTATCCATATGAGACGTCTCTCGTTGAGACAGAACTCGAGCCAGGCCGAGCCGATATGAAACAGACTCCAATCGCAACGGTCGGCACGGTCACGGCTGATTCTTAAGGATCCCACCGTTCGAAAGGCTGCCATCGAGTGTCTGCCATTTTTGCAAGATGCGGCGCGCCATGCGGAGGCGTTGCTGCTGCGCGCTTCAGAGGCGGCTATCTCGGCGGCGGCGTTGCTGCTGCCCGCTGCGCCCCTTCCAGTGGCAGGTTTCCAAAAATCAGTTGCATATCCCTACGATCTTGCCGATATGCCTTGTGTCCTCGACCGATCTGAGCATGAAATCGGCCACATCAGCCCGTGAAATCGTGAATCCAAAGAGCGGCAAGTGCCCCTCTTGGACCCGATATTTACGCGTAGCGGGTTTGTCGGTAAGTTTGGGAGGGCGCACCATGGTCCAGTCAAGGCCGCTCTCGGCAAAGATTTGCTCCATCCGCGTCGCGTCGGCGACCGTGTCCGGAAAGAGCAGCCTGCCGAGAAGATGCGCCGGTGGAAGGAACGCGTCTTTGAACAGGAACGCCGTGGATACCACAGATACGCGGCGGATCTGCGTGTGCAGCATCGCTCCTGTCAGCGCGGTTGCAAAGCATTGCAGCAGGTCGGCTTCCGCCTTTAGCAGGGGCGTTCGAGGCCCGAAGGCAGATAGAATCGCGTCCTGGCCTTCCATAGCTTTCTGAAGCTCGGAACTATGCAATATGTCGCCCCGAACGATTGTGATGCGGTCTCCATGCTCTTTGAGCCGCTCTGGATCGCGAACAAAGGCGGATACGGCATTCCCCTTCTTCAGTGCCTGGCGGACGATCTCGCGTCCAGTACCTCCGGTAGCCCCCAGTATCAGCAGCTTCATGGTAAAATCGTCCTTGTGCGCCCATTACCGAACGCGTGATTTCGATATAGTGTAGCATATTAAATATTGTTGAAGTTACCTAATTGAAAGTGAGGTTCCTGTATGGCCCGTCCAGCAAGCCGGTCTTATCAATCTCCCGGACGGCAGCGTCAGGCGGATGAGACCCGGCGTCGCATCGCTGCTTCCGCTCGTGAGCTCCTTCTGACCCGCGGTTACGCCGGCATGACGGTGGAGGCGATTGCAAAGGAGGCGGGGGTGGCTGTGCCGACCGTGTATGCAGTTTTTGGCTCGAAGACGGGCATCCTGGCGGAGCTTGTGGATGAGGCCACTTTCGGAGCCGGACACGCGGAACTGGTTCATCAGGTGATGGAGACCTCCGATCCGGTGAACCGGTTACGGCTGGTGGCTCGAATCGCGTGCAATGTATATGCTTCGGAAAGCGTGATGATGGATCTGCTGCGCGGCGCGGGGGTGGTGGCGCCGGAGTTGGCTACTCTGGAAACGCAGCGCGAGTGCCTGCGGTATCAGATGCAGGAACCGAATATCACCGTTCTGATGCAGTCCGGAAGGTTGCGGGCAGGGCTGGATGCAACGACCGCACGCGATGTTCTCTGGACCCTCACCGGGCGTGATCTCTACCGCATGATGGTGCGCGAGCGCGGTTGGCTGCCCGAGAAGTATGAGGAGTGGCTGGTGGAGATGCTGATCAATGCGCTCCTCTATGTCAGCGCCACTAATGAATTACATGCAAACGACCGGGCGTTGGACAGTAATCCGTAAAACGCAGAAAGGTCGACCATGGCATCAGGGTCATCTACAATACCAATGAGGGATATTTTTATGCGCAAAGTGAAAGAAAGCGGCAAGGCATCCTTGGGCGGAGGCAGAAATGCGAAGTCCAGCGCGGGAGTGTTCTATCATCTCGACCAGGAAGAGTACGATCAGATGCTCGCGGACCCGGCCTGTGACACAGACCTGTTTGAGGCGGAAGCAGTGGAGATTTTGGAGAAAAAGCGCGTCGAGCCGGAACTGGCCTACAAAGTCCGCGAAGATATTATCAGACAAGCAGGCTTACACCACTGGATCGACATGTGAAACTCCGCATGGCGAGGGAGTTTGCAGAACCTAACTTATATCCGATCTGAGCAAAGCATAAATCGCCGAGTCTGCCCAGCCATCGTTACGAGAGGTCGTCTGGCGCAGCACTCCTTCTCGGACCAATCCATTGCGTTCCAATAGACTGCAGGAAGGCAGATTGCGCGGATCCGTCGCGGCCCAGATGCGGTGCAGATCCAGAGTTTCAAAACCAAAATGCAAGACGAATTGCAGCGCTTCCGACATGAACCCTTTTCCCCAATAAGGCCGCGCGAGCCAGTAGCCTAGTTCCGCGATCGTCTGGTTTCGGAAATCCTGTAGCGCGACCCTGCCGATCACCAGCGTGTCTTGTGTCTGCGGACAGATCCCCCAGACAATCATGCTTTTCTGCTGAAAGTGACTGTTCCCAAAAGCGATGGCCCGTTGCATGCTCTGCGGAGATTTACGTTCGATACTTTCAGGGCTGCCATAGAACCGGCAAACTTCTGGAGCGGTGAGCTGCCGATAGCAGCTCTCGGCATCCTGCGTTTGAAGCTGCCGGAGGCAAAGCCGTTCGGTTTGCAAAACAGGAAATGTCGTGAAGGCATCTCGGAAACTCATCGGGGCGCCTCTCCGAATAGTTTGAACATCGTTTGCCGCCTCCCTGCTTCGCTATTATACGCCTATTTTCATCTTTTCCTTGACAAACCTACGCTTGTAGGTTTACAATGACCTACAGATGTAGGCTTTGAGTGGGAGAGAACGATAATGACATCCGAGGAACCGTTGCCCCAGCTTTCGGAGGCGCAGACGGAGATTATGAACGTGGTGTGGGAGCAGGGTGAGGCCACCCTCGCACAAGTCTGCAATGCCCTGGCGCTCCGTCGCGAACTGGCGCGCAACACCGTGCAGACCCAACTCACGCGTCTTGTGGAGAAAGGCTGGCTCCTGCACCGCGCGGAAGGCAAGGCGTTTTACTATCGGGCGACCGTCCGGCGTGAAGACGCGCGATCCCGCGTGGTGAAGCGCCTGGTGGACGCGGTCTTCGGGGGGTCTGCCGAGGGGTTGGTGATGACACTGCTGGACGGGCGCAAGCTTTCCAGGGAAGAGGCCGACCGGATTCGCGCCCTGATCGAGCGTGCCGAGGAGGACAAGCCGTGAAGCTATTGACGCTCCTTGATCCCGCTACGATTGTCGCCTGTATTCTGAATTTGCTGCTGCCACTGACGCTACTTTGTCTGGTCGCGTTAATCGCGGCCCGATATGGATTCCGACACAATCCCGCTATCCGCTACTTCGTGTGCCTCGCCGGGCTTCTCTTTATCCTGTTCAGCCCGTTGGTCGTTATTGTCCGACACAAATTGGGATTCGGCCTGGTGAACGTGCCTCTGCCATCTGGCTTCTTTATGGTGTCCACGCCCGATGCAGCGGTCTCTGCCGCACCGATTGCGAGCCCGGGGATGCAGTACCCCGATTTATACGCCGCGTCTCTTCCGGGGGAGTGGCTGGCTCGCGGCATCTGGGCCGCGCTCATTATCTGGGCTGCGGGCGTCGGGTGGGGGATCGTTTGCTTCATTCACGGTTGGCAAGCGGCTTTCCGTCTTACCCGCGATGCGCGCCCCTGGAAGGCATGGGCGCATGTCGAGACGCGGGGTCCCCTGGAGCGCCTTCTGGGCTGCGCCCTTCCGCCTGTTTTCACCTCGTCGCGTGTTGTCTCTCCGGTTGCAGTAGGACTATTTCGTCCCATGGTGATTTTGCCGGACGGGCTGACGGAGACACTTCCTCCCACGCAACTACGCCATGTGCTGCTGCATGAGTGCTCTCACATCACGCTCCGCCATACGTTCGGCGGGGTAGTGGCGCGGGTGGCCGCGATATTATTCTGGCCGCATCCGCTGATTCACGTCCTATG
>JBBRKX010000489.1:0-4903 GCA_038231675.1 Chthonomonadales bacterium
AGTGGATCAATTACGGAGCAAAGTGGGCCTGGGGCAGACGGGCTATTCCACAGCCGCCCTATTGGAGTGCCTTGGAGCAACTCGCCAGGTCAGGCATCCATATTTCTGATGCGGACAAGAAACGCATTGCATCAGCGGAAGAAGGAACTATTAGCGTACGGAGTTTTGGCTCGGCAGTAAGCAGTAGCCGGATTTACCGTGGGAGTGTGAAGAGCGGGGTTTATCAACAGGCAGCCAACCTGATCGGGGGTGGCTATCTCGATCTACGCGCACGATTGACTTCTTTCAGTGTAGGAAAGCAGACAAGCAGGATTTAAACATGCCGAGACTTCTCTTTTTTGCAGTCTGCCAAAAGCCTATTATTGATCGTGAAGACGGATCAATATCACTAATGACGATTATTAACGGACTTAAATTGCCTGCGCAAGTAGAGCAGCCCGTATCTTCTGACGCGGCAACCTCCTTTGGTTGGGGAGCGGTTGCCCAATGGAGGCAGGTCCCCGAGGACGCAGGAAAGACATACGAACAGCGTATTCAGATAATTCGGCCTGATGGCACAGGCAGTGGCGACTCGGTGATTCTCTTTGCGTTCTTGGAAAACATCCATACGAATGCCATTCGCGGAGATTCTTTTCCTGTGGGGCCCTCAGGAGAGTATACTGTGCGTCTCTCCGTAAGAGAGGTCGGCGATCAGAACGAATGGGAAGACGTAGCAAACTGGCCGATTGACGTTATACACGAGTAACAATTTACTGTCTACGTCTGGTTGTCTAAGCAGGGGTTATGCGAACTGCGGCAGGCTCTCTCCTATTGGAGGGGGCCTATTTCATGCCTTCCTTCCGCGCGGAAAGTCTTATTCACATAGCTGAGGCCGGTGGAGAAGGAGTCAGCGGCCAAAGACATAAAACAGAGGAAAATCGCTGGAGTGGCCCAATGAACGAAATCCTCCGTCACATCTTGACCACCGTGTTATCTGTAACGTGGGTGGCTACAACGCTTCTTCTGGTAGTAGGCCATGGTTTTTACTACGTCAAGTTCCTTGGACGGGGTCTATTTCAAGCCATGAGAGAGGACCGTATCCCAATGGCGTCCAACATGATTTACATGAGAGCACGGCTGGGCCTGGTGTCTCTAGCTCTCCTGGTTACTATAGTGATATGTTTTCCTGTATGTTGTCAGGCCAGGTAACAGGGGGCATGCTTTGGTAACCTGAGGAGTAATACGCAGACAGGTGATTAACCTGTCTGCTTTGCTTTGGGAGAAGTCCGGCGAACGCGGGGCATTCCCGCTATCCTCTTTTCCGCCGGAAGCCTCTCTGAACCGCATTCACAACGCGTGCTATACTGGGTTAATAAACCTGAGGAGACACAGGGTATGGCACAGCCACAGCAGTATAACGAGGTTCTTCATGGGGACCGTTGAACCTTCCCGTGACCCGGCACGGATCGCGCGCGTACAGAGCATTCGAGGGAAATATGCCCACATTGGCGTGTCCACCGAAGACCTTCATCGCGAGCGACAGAAGGACAAAGAGCAAGAAGAACGCCAGATTGCTGGTGAATAGCCGTGAACTACGCCTTTGACGCCGGTCCGATGATCGCGTTCCTTCAAAACGAACCGGGAAGCGATGTGGTTGCAGACCTGCTGACAGAGCCGGGAAGCATTTGCTACGCCCACTCCAGGCGACAAAACAGCGTTACAGGAATAAGCACCTATTCGCAGAGGGAGAGAGTAAGATGGCGATCCAGCTGGAACTATTGGCCGAGGTGGAAGAGCAGCTTCAGGAGAAAGCAGCCTCCGCCGGTTTATCGTTGGAAGGCTACCTGCTGACACTCATTGATGCCGTTCTACAACCGCCTGTTTATTCGCCACCGCGTTCCGCTCTCTCTCGTTCCTTGCTGTCATTCGGCTCCAAGCGTCCGGCAACGGAGCCAGTTACTTCACTCGATACCGATGTCCGTCAGGCGATCCGGCAGATGCGGGAGAACGTCCTCTCCTATAAAGAGCAGGCAGTAGCAGCAGTGTCCAAGATGAATCTGCTCCGAACGGCGCTCACCGAACAACAGCGGATCATGGTCGAAACAGAACTGCAAGCCCTGAGCATTCTCCAACAAGGCAAAAGGCTACGCGCCAAGCAGTTGTTTCTGGAAAAGATGGTGTTGGAGAAACATCTAGAACGGGTCTTAGCCGATTTAACTGCTGCGACTGAAGCAGCGGAAGCCGTCACCCAGGTCTTCCAGAAAGAAGAAAAACGAGTGCAAGAACGGGCCTCTGAAGTTCAACGCGTGGCATACAAGGCATATCAACAGGCTATGCTACGCCCTGAACAGATCGAGAAGCTGACAAAACGCTTCAGCCAGGAGGCGGACTGGGATAATGCCTTTGAGCAGTGGGTGGAACAGAAGCTACACCCGGAATCCTCGCGTCTTACGAAAGACGACTTAATGGCTTGTCAACGCGAAGTAGATGTAGAGGCGGTTCATCAAGCGGCTCGCCAATGGGCAAAAGAAGCCAATTCACCATTCGTACCAGAGGCAACAGACGAAGGGGAAAGGGCTTAAAGCCTCAACCCATAACCGAATCTTTGCGGAAATAGTGAAATAGTAGGAACTCACTCTGCAGTCATAGAAGAGAACAATGGGTATACCTCGACGACCGAACGATCTCTACAAGGGAGGGGGTTGTGCAAAAATAGCCAGATTCTTCCTTGCCTGTTTCTAAACTTGGGAAGGCTCACAGGCTATAAGGTATCCGACAACGGTTCCTTCATTGAAAGCCAATCTCTCTTGGCGTTTCCGAACCGCTCCATCGCCACGAAGTCTTCGGCCCCGGCAAGCGTAGCGCAGAGGGCGATAAAGACAACGTTGATAAGCGGATGGCGTCTGGCACGCGTGGAGCGTGCGTCCGGAACGTCTGCGAAATAGTCGAGCAAGGAGCGGGATGCCATGAGCGCCTCCAGGGAACGATTTGCTCATGGAATACCTGCTCCAACGCTCAGACCGAATATGCGATTGCCCTGTGGGGGAGACGCCTGCCCGCGTGGTTCCAGCAGGTATAATGAAACTCGTTAATGTGGCTCACTCGACTTGCTATCTCCCGCCCAATTCTCATCTGGATGGCTCTTGCCGCGATTGCGCTGCTGGGCCTTCAGGCCTATTCACGCCTCCCGGCGGAACTTAACCCGCGCGTCGACATCCCCACGCTTACCGTCACCACCGTTTATCCCGGCGCGGGCCCTCCGGAAGTGGAAACCCAGATCAGCAAGCCTCTGGAGGAAGCGGTCGGCACGGTCGGGGGCGTCAAAGACGTTTTTTCAAGCTCTCAGGCAAACCTCTCCATCATCAGCATGAATTTCGCGGTGGGCACCAATCTGGAAACGGCCCTTTCCGCGGTGCGCAGTCGCGTCGATACCGTGCGCGCGACGCTTCCCGTCGAAGCGAAACCTCCCATCATCGCCAAGCTGGATATCAATGCGCTCCCGATTCTGTATATCGGGCTGGCCAGTCCTTCTCAAACCGCCGGACAGCTACGCTCTCTGGCGGACAACACGCTTGCGCCACGCATCGAGCGTGTGGCCGGCGTCGCCACGGTTATGGTCGTGGGTGGCGAACAGCGCGAAGGGCAGGTGATCCCAGACCCTTTCAAACTGGCCGAGAATGGACTGACGATCGAGGATGTCATCAATGCGCTCAAGGCCGCCGGTCGGGATATTCCCGGAGGGGGAATCACGATCGGGCGGAACCAGACGGATATAAGACTGACCGGCTCGTTCACCTCGCTCGACGCCATCCGCGATACGCCCATCTACACCCCTCCCGATCTTTCTCCGTCTCTTTCCGCACCGCGTACTGCGCCCTCCTTGCCCCCGCCTCCGCTTACGGTCGGAGATGTGGCGAGCGTCCGGTACGGCGTCGCGGACCGGCAGGAGATCAACCGCATCAACGGCCGCGAAGGCGTCAGCCTGATTGTAACCAAGAGTGAAGACGCCAATACCGTGACCGTAGTGGACGATGTGAATCGCGCATGGGAGCAGATGAAACCTTCCTTGCCGCCCGGTTTGCAACGCGTGACTTTGCGGGATGATTCCAGCACCGTTCGCGACGCGCTCTCGGATGTGGATACGAGTCTGATTCTGGGCGCGGGCATGGCGATGGTGGTGATCCTGCTTTTTCTGCACAACCTGCGCGGCACGATCATTGTATCGCTGGCGATTCCCACCTGCATCGTCGCAACCTTCATCGTGATGTGGATGGCGAAATTCACGCTGAACCAGATGACGCTGCTCGCCCTTTCTCTTTCGGTCGGCATTCTGGTGGACGACTCGATCGTGGTGCTGGAGAGCATCACACGTCATTTGAAAAACGGAGAGAAACCGGCGGACGCCGCTTTTATGGGACGTATGGAGATCGGGTTCGCCGACCTCACCACCACCCTTGTCGACGTGGTCGTCTTTGTGCCGATCGCCTTTATGGGCGGGATTGTCGGAGGGTTCTTCAAACAGTTCGGGCTGACGATCGCGGCGGCCACCCTTTTTTCGCTGATTGTCTCCTTTACCGTCACGCCCATGCTGGCGGCGCGCTGGTATCGGGGCGCCAAAGACGTCGAGGCGGGACGGGGGATCTTCGCGCCGCTCGAACGTTTCTATAGCCTTCTGGATCGCGGGTATCGCGGTCTGGTGCGGCGCGCACTGCGCTATCGGGGAATGGTCGTGCTCGGTGGCGCGCTGGCGGTCGGGGGGATTTTCCTGCTCGCCTTTACGCACCTCGGGTTTGAGTTTATGCCGGGCGCCGACCAGGGCCAGATTGCCGTCAGTATCGAGATGTCCCCCGGAACCAGTCTGCAGGCTACGGACGCGGCTGCGGCGCGCATGCAAGCCGCGTTTGGAAAGATGCCGGACGTGGAT
>JBBRKX010000490.1:0-4873 GCA_038231675.1 Chthonomonadales bacterium
CGGTAATAAGCACTCCCACGCGCAGGATGCCCGGTTCGGCGGGGAGAGAACTCCCCAGCCAGTCGAGCGCCAGGTCGGTGCGCGTCACCCCCTCCGCCCGCAGGCCCTGGAGCGCGGCGAGGAGCGACGATTCGCCGCCCGGAGCCATCGATGCCGCCGCGACAAGCTGGCGTAACTCGCTTCCGAACGCGGCCAGTGAGAAGCGGTCGCCCGGCCGCACCAGTCCCAGCATCGCGTGGCATGCCTGCCGTGCCTGTTCCAGCTTTTCGCCTTCCATGGAGCTGCTGCTATCGAGCGCAATCGCGAGGCGAAGCGGAAGACCCGGCGCGCCGCGCTCGTCGGCGTGGGGCGAAAGTCGAACGCGCAGTATATGTTGGGTCGCGGCGGGTCCGCTGTGGACCGGGCGATCCCAGGCAAGCTCTATGTCAGACATCGCGCACATCCAACTTCCCACTGTCGTTAAAGCTTAGTTCCAGCGCCCGGCCATCCAGGCTTTCCAGCCGCGGCAGGTTTTCAAAGATCCACCCATTCAAGGGCCGTTCGACCATCGACTCCAGGAGCGATTTGATGCGCCGCCCGCCAAACATCAGATTGCCCTTTTCTTCCATACGCTTTTCAAGCCCCTGAAGCACGGAATCGTGGAAGCGCAATTGCAGTTGGTACTTTTCCAGTGCCGCCGTCTCCAGCTTCCCCAGGAATTTTTGTCCGATCGCCCGCACAAATTCGGGGCGGATCAGATCGAACACGATGACATTGTCCCCAAGTCGATTCAATAGCTCGGCACGGCCGATGCGACTGGTGAAGTACCAGTCCACTTCCGCGCGAAAATGGGCCTCCACTTTTTCGTACGGAAACTCCTCCACGGTGTCGTGCTGCACCTTGCTCATGATCCCTTCGCGCAGCATGGCGCCGGTATGCGGATCGGTGAGGTCCGAAGCGCCGATGTTGCTGGTAAAAATGATCGCCGTCTGATTGAAGTAGGCGGTCTGCCCTTTTCCATCCGTCAAGCGCCCGTCTTCCAGGATCTGTAAAAATTTATCGAGCACGCGAGGATGCGCCTTTTCGATCTCATCGAACAGCAGAATACTATACGGCTGCTCGATGACACGGTTGGTCAGTTGGCCTCCCTCTTCGTACCCGACAAAACCCGGAGGCGCGCCCGCAAGTTTTTCCGCCGCATGCTCCTCTTTGTACTCGCTCATATCGAAGCGGGCGAACGCGCCTTCATCCCCAAATATCAATTTGGTGACCGATTTGGCAAGCTCGGTCTTCCCGACGCCCGTCGGCCCGACAAAAAAGAAGATCCCCTTGGGGCGGGTGCTTCTTCCATGCCCCGCCGCCGCCAGGCTGATGCCGACACGCGCCCCGGTGAGCATCGTGGTGACCGCCTCGATCGCGACCGGCTGCCCGATCACGTTCGCGGAAAGCTCTTCGCGCGCACGCCGAACCTTTTCCGGCTTCAGCTGCTCCCAGGGATCGTGCTTCAGTCCAAACTTGAAGAAGTCGACCAGCCGCCACAACTCTCCCGATCGAACCGTGATACGTTCCTTCCAGGATGTGTGCCGGAGCGCCTCCAGGTCCATAGATTGAAAGCCTTCGGTAAGGTCCGCGAACTCGTCCGCCACCAGTTCGAGCGTGGAAGTGGTGTCGGCATCCGGTTTCTGATCGGAGATCTGCTCGCCGCCGTAAAAGCCCCCGGAGCCCGGCCCCGGCCGCAGGAACGCAACGGCGAACTGCCTGCGCTCCTCTTTGGCCGGGCGCGATGCCTGCACCAGGGAAACGAAGGGGTTCTCGCGATAAAACCAGTCCGGCACACGCTTCAAGTCCCCTGCCGTAACGACGAGCGTATTCCGATATCCGGTCAGCCGTCCATGGCGGATTACGGAGGCCTCGAGCGTAACGCGCTTCAGGAGCATCAGCAGGCCGCGTTCGTCCGCCGCATACCGTTCCGGATCCGAGGTCAGCATGTCCCCCAGATCGAGCAGGGCCGCGGCGGAAATCTGATCCTGACTCAAAAGGATACGCAGATCCGCAAACGCCTCTTCAGGCGGCGTTCGCCTCGCGCGGGAGATATCGCTCCCAACGGACGGCCGCTGGCGGGGCGGAACAGCAAGCGGATCGGCTCCGGCGGCGGGAGTTGCCGTCGCATCTGCGGAGTCTCGGCCGGAGAGTCCGGGGGTGCGAGCGATCACGCCCCGGCGGATAACCTCATCGAACCGTGCGCGCATGCCGTCCGGAAGCGGAGCAGTGGAGGGCTTGTGCTTTCCCGGCCCATCGTCGCCGAACCGAAAACCATCGATAGGATCGTACCTCGCCACCACATCGAAACCCTGCCCTGCGAAATAAGCGTTCAGAAACTCATTCGCCGTCAGGTAGACGCCGCGCCAGAGGAACTGGTCATGAATATTGCCATAGAGGACGATGTGTTTCCTGCGTTGCGCCTGCTTTTCAAAATCGAGAATCCAGCGAGACGAGAGCCCTTCCGTGGGTGAACTCTCACTCATGAACTGCTCCGTGACGTTTCCTCGTTTGCACCTTCGGGCAGCGAAGCCGCGCGTCGCAGCTTCCGTTTCGGGGCTTTGCCCTGCCAGTGGATCGCGCCCGCCTTCACCTCGAACGCTTCGTTCAACAGCGCGTGCATTTCCGTAAGGACGCGCTCCGCTTCATCGCATGCGACCGCCGTTCCACCGTCCACCGTGGCTTCCGTAGAGCGCGGATATCCATTGACTTCGTACCAGATGCTGCCTTCGACCGGCACGCTGACGGCGATCTCTTTGCCCGCCGCGCTGGCCGCATGCAGCAGACGCGCCGTCGCGGGATGTCCTCGATGCTCTTCCGTCGGAGGCGTAACCACAAACCCCATCTCCTGAAGAGAACGCGCGATCCCGTCGGCGATGTAATCGCGCTGACGGGCTTTCAATTCGGCCGCGTTTGCTTCTTCCAGAATCGTCGCGCATCGGCTCCGCGCTTCCGCAAGCAGGGCATCCGGGCTTTCGGAGCAGGCGATCCTCTCGCACTCCAGCGTAATTTCCTCCACCGACCGCGCATGCCAGCGCATCACGGTGGCGTCCGACCGCAAACCCATCAAAAGGGCATGGAGTTCTGCGGCCGCCTGCTCGGCATGCGCGCGAAGGCTCTCTTGTATGGCTCGCGCGTATGCGACCCCACGCTGGTATTTCAGCAGCGCTTCCGCCGCTTCCATGACCAGCGCCTCGGCCAGCACTTCTCCAGCCGAAACCGAGAGCCGGGCGGCCTGCAGGGCTCGGCGAACCTCTTCCCGCCCGGCGGGATCGAGCGGCGCGTCTGGAAGGCTCGCAAATGTTTGCTCCAGATCCGCGATGCGTGTTTGCTGCGCAGCCGCATGTTGGGTTCCCGCTTGCGCCTGATCATGCCACAGCCTGTTTCGGACCGCGTGGTCCAGATCCAGCAGGAGTTCAGGGATGGCAATGGCGGTGCGCCGAAGATCACGCTCGTTCGCTGCCCGCTGCAGCCCGGCCAGAACTTCGTCGCAGCGATTCCGAATCTGAATTGCATGCGCGGGCAGCATTGCCTCCGGCCGATTGAGCGTCACGTACGTCGCCTGCAGCTGACAGACAAAATCTTGGCGTGTCGTTTCCAGCCGGTTCCCGCGCGTCGCCTCCTCGACCTCGGCTCGTGTGCACGCGGCCGTTTGTCGCTCGGCATCCTGCGCCATCTTGATCTCGGCCGCCATGCTGACCGCCAGCATGACGATGACCTCTATTCCACCGCTCATTCGCCAGTCCCTTCCGCCCGCAACGCAATCCCCATCGTCGCAAGCCGCGCTTCAAATTCATTCCGAAATCCAGGGAGCGCGGGAACACCCGCAAATCCCATCTTCCCATTCTCGTCCAGGAACAGCTCCAGCCCCGCAGACCGGTCGGCCTCTCCCCGCGCCGATTCAACCACCTCCCGGTAACGATCGGTAAGCGCAAGCAGGCGCTGGTTCTGCGAGCCGCGCCAGCGCAGGTCCGCATGTTCGCGCTCGCTGTAGACGCCATCTATCAGAAGATCCACATGGCCGAGCAGTGCGCGCTGCGCGTCAGACCCTTTTTTCAGGAGATACTCCACGGTATAGCCGGTATAGCAGACCACGCTCAACTCAGACCGGGCGCTCACGCGCTTCAGCAACTCCGTAAGCGCCGCAGGCTGGGCCATCGGCTCGCCTCCGGAAAGCGTGACGCCTTCGATGTGGTTCTGCTCCAGCACCCAGTCGGCGAGTGCCTCCACCTCCACCGCTTCGCCGCCGCTCGCATCCCACGATTCGGGCACAATGCAGTTCGGACATGCGAAAGGGCAGCCCTGCACCCAGATCACGGCGCGAGCGCCAGGACCAAGCACGGTCACCGGCGACTGTTTGCGAAAAATACGTAATAGGACTTCCAATGCGACGCCTCTCACCGTTTCTGGTGGATATTTGAAATTACGGCAGAATCAGGCTGGAAAACTAGCCCCTCTTCCCTGTCCAACTTTATCACATTACGGTTCAGAACGGGCACGGTTTTAGAATATCAACGTTTTCTTCCGCCGAAACCGCAGCACGTTAAGTTTGGCGCCGGGTTGTGCCGCCGCTCTGTTCGCTTCGTTCTAAGACATCAGACCGGGACAGCAGGCGTCAGCCCGAGCGCAACGTAATCTTCGATAGGACTTGACTGTGGCCTTCCAAAAAAGTTTTCATTACTGCCTCTCGATTGCTTGACTCTTAGCAAGCATACGTGTACTATGAGCAAGTAGGCAGCATGCACACACTCCGGCGCATACCATCGAGCGCGCAGTGCATGCTCTTATGCATGGCAATCTCCAGAATGTTTCTCCGGAGCCAAGCGCCAGGCACGATCAGGCAGGTCCTGCGACA
>JBBRKX010000491.1:0-4869 GCA_038231675.1 Chthonomonadales bacterium
CTTCGACGCCTTGCGTGGCATGAAACACGATGAAATTCGGCTTTCTGCCGTATTTTGCCTGATAGGCTCCCTCCGTAGCCGCTTCAAATCCGGTGATATCCGCTGTCCGCAGGAGCGAGAGTGTTACCGCCGAGAAGCCGCCGCCCATATTTCGCGCTCCCAGCACGTTGGGCAACGCGCATTGCGTCTCGACGAGGAAGGTAAGCTCGGGGGTTTTTTCGTCCAGGCCATAAAGCTCAAGCGCGCTTCTGCCGGAAGTCGTCAATATCCGGCCGAACTCCAGCACATTTTCCTGCTCCAGGGCCGCCACACCGTGCAGGACACGCTCATTCTCATAAACGACGTGCTCCACCCGCATTCGCATTTCCCTTCCACCGCGCTGTTCGAGTTCCATCTTGGAAGCCTCGAAATCTGCGGCGGAGACATCTCTCAAACTTGTGATCTTCCGTTTCAGGAGATCGGCGAATATCGGAAGACTTTGTTCGCACATCTTTCTGCGTGCGGGATAGCCTGTTTCCCCTAAGTGACGCTTTACTTCCGGATCCACGGTGATCACAAAGGAGTAAGCCTGCAACGCGCGGCCGGCATCCACAATCGACACGGAAAAAGGAGCGCTTCCCGTAGGCTGAAAGTCGAGCAAAACCATCTTGCCGCTCTGCCCGAACGCGACCGCAGCCTGATCCAGAAAGCCGCAAGGCGTTCCCACCAGCGGCCCGTTTTCGGCATGTTTGCAGAGCAGGGTCGCTTCCATCGTATCCAATGGCTGCGCATAAAGCGTGGAGAGACCGACCGCCGCTGCGAGCTCCAGCGCGGCCGAACTGGAAACGCCGCCGGAATTAGGAACTTTGCTTCCCAGCAGAATGTCGGCGCCGCCGATACTTTTTTTCGCGCCGATAAGTTCCGCCACGACGGCGCGCACATAGTTGGACCAGGAATGCCGTGGGTCCTCTTCCCGCTTTATATGCGTCGTGCTAAACGTCACCTCCTGACCCGGATAGGCATCCGACCGGACACGAATCGTGTCGTCGCTTCGCCGTCGCATCAAAGCGACGGTGCTCATGGAAATGGCGCACGCGAGGGCGAAGCCCTGGTTATAATCTGTGTGACAGCCTAGAATTTCGGCCCTTCCGGGGGAACGAACGGTAATATCAGGCGAACTATCATATGCTTGTGCGAAGCGCTTCTCGAGCACGCCAACTCTTTCCGCCAGATCAGGCTCGTCTTTAAAGCTCACACCATCCGTATTACGCATGACCAAACTCCAGTGGTTGAGGAAACCTCAGGTTCTTGCCGCGGCGGACAGTGCCGCAGTTCGCTTACTCAATTCGCCATAACCCCGGTCTTTTCCCTTCCCCATGCATCCCTTTCAACCGCAGGAACCATGTGGATCGATTGCGAATAGATGCCGGTAGGACATCGTCTCCCTTGAAACCGAAGGAAAACAAAATGAATGCGATATCTCTCGGCCTTTGCGCCGGCCTTGCCTGCCTCTCCGGCGCTGCATTGGCGGCGGAAACCTGGGGACAACTCTCCGCGCATCAAAAGGCCGCAGGATTGAAAATAGAAGCGGTAGCCACCGAAGTCTGGCGGCTCCGAGCCGGGCAGCCGGAGGCCTTTACTCCGGCCCATTTCCGCACCGCGCCGCCGCGCACCAGCATGGCCGCGCATTCAGGAACCGCCGCGCATATGCCGTTCGATGCAGCCGATGTGCGCTTCCGAATTACGGGGCGGGGCACGGTCGTGGATCTACCATTGCAGCCGGGTGAGCAGATTTATGGGTTCGGATTGAACACGGTTCTCTTCAAGATGAATGGGCGCCGCGTTACGATCCGCACTTCGGATAACCCGGAAAGCATTCAAAACGACTCGCACGCTCCGGTCCCGTTCTATGTTTCCAGCGCGGGGTACGGCGTCTACGTGGACACGGCACGGTGCGCCTCCTTTTATACCGGCAATGCCGCGCCAGCGGACCGGGGAAGCGACACAAAAACAGAGGGAACGGGAATCGCCACCAGCACGGAAGAGCTTTACCGGCCCCGTAAACCGGGCTCAAGCGCCATGGTGATCGATATCCCGAGCGCCCGAGGAGTGGACGTCTACTTCTTCGCCGGGCCAACCCTCCTGGACGCCGTGCGCCGGTACAACCTCTTTTCTGGGGGCGGATGTCTCCCGCCCCTGTGGGGGCTCGGAGTCGCTTATCGTGGCTTCGGCGGCTTTAACGCGCGGGAGAGCCTGGAACTGGCCCGCTCGATGCGTGCGGATAAGATGCCTTGCGATGTCTGGGGACTGGAGCCCGGATGGCAGTCGCATGCGTACTCGTGCTCGTTTACCTGGAGCCCGGAGCGCTTTCCCAACCCGGATGCGTTTATCGAAGAGATGCGTCACGACGGCTTTCATTTGAGCCTTTGGGAGCATGCGTTCGTGCATCCGTCCTCGCCTCTGTACAAGCCACTTCAACCGCACGCCGGAGACTTCCTGGTGTGGAACGGGTTGGTCCCGGACTTCGCTTCGGAAGAGACGCGCCGTCTCTTCGGAGATTTTCACGATCGGACGCTCGTTCAAAAGGGCATAGACGGCTTTAAGCTCGACGAATGCGACAATCAGCCTTTGAGTCCTGAGCCGTGGTCCTTCCCGGAAGGCAGCGCGTTTCCCTCCGGCATGGATGGCGAACAGATGCACGCGCTGATCGGTGAGCTTTATCAACAGACGCTGCTCGGGGCCCTGAAGAAGAATAATGTGCGCTCGTACGGCCTGGTGCGGTCTTCGCACGCGCTGGCCGCCCCGTTGCCCTTTGTGATCTACAGCGACACGTACGATCATCGCAACTACGTGCGCGGCATCTGCAAGAGCGGTTTCGGCGGCCTGCTCTGGACGCCCGAAGTGCGGGACGCCGGCTCCGTGGAAGAGTTGTATCGCCGCACCCAGACCGCGATCTTTTCCGCGCAAACGCTGATCAACGCCTGGTATCTGCGGCATGCGCCCTGGAAACAGATCGACCGGGACAAGAGCAACCGGAACGAGTTTATGGCAAACCAGGACGAGGTGACGGCAGCGATGCGCCGCCTGCTTCGACTGCGCATGAGCCTGATCCCATACCTTTATTCGGCGTTCGCAGACTACCATTTCCAGGGGACTCCGCCGTTCCGGGCGATGGTTATGGACTATCCGGACGATCCCGCCACGTACGACATCGATGACCAGTACATGGTTGGCCCTTCCCTCCTGGTGGCGCCCCTCTTTACCGGACAACAGAAGCGGTCCGTCTACCTGCCGAAAGGAGATTGGTACGACATGTGGACGCTTGAGAAGTTTACGGGACCTCGGAAGATCGAGGTCTCGAAGGGGATAGAGGAGATACCGGTTTTCGTGAAGGGCGGCACGCTGCTTCCCCTGGCGAAACCGGTGGACTTCGTCGGAGCGAAAACGACATTCGATGTTACCGTGACCGCCTTCGGCAGCCCGACGACGCCTTTTACGCTTTATGAAGACGACGGTGTCTCCTACGATTACGCGCAGGGGAAACAGAACCGCTTAGGCTTGAGTTGGGATGGGGACAAAGGGGCTGTCACCAGATCCGGCGGATATTCCGGCCCGGCCCGTTATCGCATCGTGGAGTGGAAAAGAGTAGGAAATTAGCGAATCCGCAGTACATTTATCCGGCATCCAGGCGTGCCGTGCCCGCGTTCTGAGCGAAGAGATGCAGCACCAGCGCAAGCAGAATCAGGCCGATGCCCACCAGACAGACTCCGGCCCAGCCGAACCGGCTCCAGCCGAGCACCCCGAGATAGGCCCCGCAGGAGCCTCCGAGCGAGAACGCCGCTCGGTATACCGTATAGGCGCGGCTATGCACTTCCGCAGGCAGACTGTAAACGCTTGCCTGGTTGGAGATAGTCGCCGCCTGGGCCGCCATGTCCAGAACGATTACGCCGAGGATCAGTCCCCAGAGATGTGTTCCAACCCCCCATAACAGCAGGTAACCGATGAGCATCGTGGTCGCAGCGAGGCCCACGAGGGTTCGGGGACTGTGCCGATCGGCAAGCCTTCCAATACGGGGCGCAATGGTTGCTCCACCTGCGGCCACCACGCCGAACATCCCCGCCACCGCCGGCCCATAGTGATAGGCGGGGCCCGCCACGAAGAAGATCAGTGTCGCCCAGAAGGCGCTCAAGGATCCATAAAGCAAAAAGCCGTTCACCGTAGCCTGCCGAAGCAGCGGCTGTTCTCTGGTGATGTGGTACATGGAGGCGATCAGAGCCCGGTAGGGCATCGTCGCCAGAGGCTGACTTTTCGGCAGAAGAGCACGCAGCACCATCGCAAGCACGATCATCAGGACACTCGCGATGCCATACATCGCCCGCCAGCCAACCGCCTGACCGATCGCGCCCGCGAGCGTTCGGGACAACAAAATGCCGATCAGCATGGCGCTCGCGATGGTTCCCACGGTCTTGCCGCGCTCTTCCGGATCGGCGAGCGAAACAGCAAACGGCAGAACCAGAGTCGAGATCACGCTGGTAATCCCGACGATCAGACTGGCGATCGCCAGAAAGGTGAGATTGGGCGCCAGCGCCGCTCCCATAAGCGCGCACGTCACCAGCGCAAGCATGGTCAAGATGAGCCTGCGTCGCTCCAGGACATCTCCGAGCGGAGCCACCAGGAACACGCCGAGCGCAAAGCCGATCTGTGTAAAAGCGGGAAGAACGCCGGCCTGGCGAGGCGTCACCCGGAAGTCATGCTGGATCTGAACGAGCAGAGGTTGGTTGTAATAGAGGTTGGCGATGGCCAGCCCGCAGGCGACGGCCATGGTGAGCAACAGGGGGCGCATGAAAAGTGGGTGTTCCCCGTATTCTCCCTCCTTCTTCGCGTCCTTGC
>JBBRKX010000492.1:0-4868 GCA_038231675.1 Chthonomonadales bacterium
ATCGGTGATAAGCTGAGTGATCGCCCCGAGTTCACGTTGGGAGCCCCCTTGCACCGCCGCGTCTTTCGCCTCCTGCCAGCCCACCGGCTCGTGTACATTTCTCCGAATAAAGAGGACAACGATGGCCGGGAGCGCGCCAAGCGCAAATACCCAGCGCCAGCTTTCGCTGTAAATGGAAAAATACAGTAAGAGAGCGGGGAGGACGAGGGTTATGAGGGCGGCGAGCATATTGCCGACAGCGGAACTCGCCTGGAGGGCTCCAAGCGCTCTGGCTCTAGACCGATTTGGAAACACTTCCGCGACCAGCGCTGCCCCTGCGGCCCATTCGCCCCCTACGCCAAGAGCCGTGAGGAACCGAAAAACACTGAATGTGAAGACGGAATGCGTAAGCCCGCTCAGGCCAGTGAAGATCGCATAGATGGCGATCGTGATCATCATGGTGCGGGTGCGCCCCAACCGGTCGCCGAGGATGCCGAAGAGGAGGCCGCCCACGGCCCAGCCAATTAAAAAGATTGCGGTTACGTTGCCGCTGATCGCGGCGACTATGTCCGTTTGCGATTTGACCAGCGTGTGCGCACCGGGATAAAGCAGAGACGCAACGGCCGGTTGACGCACGAGGTTGAACAGATTCTGGTCCATCGTGTCGAACAGCCAGCCCAGGGCCGCTATGATCAAAACCGTCCAGTGATAACGAGTCAGCCCACGATACCACGGTAACTTGTGTTCATCTTCCATTATAGACCGCCTTTGTCGGCTGCCTGCACCGAGGATCCGTCCATGGGACGCTGCCGGAATAAAGCGTATGCGCTTCGATTAAGAAGCGGCGCTTCTCTTATCGATGGAACGACGGTAGCGTCTGCAGAGAATCGCGGAAACCATGGCGGGAAACTGCGCATTTAAAATCAGCAGCGCCCGGATGCCGGGAAAAGGCAGCACTTCGGGATTGGCTCGCCGTGATTGCGCGCAACGCAAAATGCTTTGCGCCACGGATTCCGGCGTCATCACGATGCCCTGAGGCCGATAGGTTCCGCCGATGGCATTGTCGAAAAAGCGTGTCCGAACCGAGATCGGAAGCACTTCGCTTACCCGGACGTTGAGCGCGCTGGCTTCGATCCGCAGTGCCTGCGTAAACGCATGGACTGCGCCTTTGCTTGCCGAATAGGCGCTTATATTCGCGCTGCCGAACAGCCCTGCGGCGGAAGAAACGTTGATGATACGTCCCCGCCTTCGGTCTCCCATGATCTGGAGCGCCTGTCGAGAAAGTTCGGCAAGCGCGAAAAAATTCACCTCGAAGAGCATCCGTATTTTCTGGATGTCCGCCTGCAGCACCGAAGCGTCCATACCTACGCCTGCGTTATTGATCAGGACGTCGAGCGGCCCGAACCGAGCATCGATCCGAGGCAAGAGGTCGACCAATTCCGCAGGGCGGGCCAGATTCACGGGGAAGGCCTCTGCTTCGCCGCCTCCCGCCCGCAGAGAAGCGGCGACATCCTGGAGGCTCTCTTCCTGTTCGGATAGAAGGGCGACGGCGTGACCCGCTGTCGAGAAAGCCCGGGCGGTCGATTCTCCGATGCCTGAAGAAGCGCCGGTAATAAGAACCCGCATCGGATTCCGTACGGCGCCCTTCAATCTTGCGGCTCGCCGGAACGAAATGTCCGCGACATGCAGGTACACTTAGGGAAAGCAGGCGCCGGATGGATAGTGCGAAACGCGATGGGACCCAAACATGGCCTCCGGTACGGAATGAATTTCAGAACGCTATTCCTCGTGACGATGGACAGTTCCTTTTTTTTACATCTTAATTGAATCGCGGTTCAATTCCGAATTATGCTCGGCGGGCAGATATGTTATAATGATGTGATTCCCTGGTATCCAATGTTACCGGTTTTCAGTGGAACTGTCTTTGGGCCGGCGCGTCCATGTGCAAGGTTATAGCATTTCTTGCGCGTCAGAATTCCTCCCGCGTAAACGCAGGGTCTTGCGCCAGACGCGGAAGCCGAGTCCTCCGAGTGATAAACTGGGTTTGAATTTATGAATATTCTCCAGATCGTTTCCAGCTCTCGTATTTCCGGCGCGGAAAGGCACGTCATCGTGCTTTCCGATAGGTTGCGGCGGCGAGGACATAATGTGCTTGCCGTATGCCCACGTGGAGGCTGGCTGCCTGAGCAACTCCGCGCCGCCGGCATCCCGGCGCATGAGATGGAGATGCGGGGATCGAAATCGCTTTCCGCAGGCTTCGACCTTGCCCGAATCGTTCGAGAGCATGGAATCGATCTCATTCATGCCCATCTCACGCGCGCGACGTATCTTGGCCTGGTGGCGGCGCGGCTTGCGCGCCGACCGGTCGTGTCCTCGGTCCATGTGCGCACGCATGACGTGGCCTACCGCTATCTTTTTCCGCCACGACAGAGTCAGATCATTACCGTATCCGACTTCCTCCGGGAGCGCCTGCTGCAAAAAGGTGTTTCTCCCTCCCGCGTGCGCACCATTTATAATGGAACCGATTTTTGTGCGGAAGAAGCGTCCGCCCCGGCAAGCGGTTCCGGCGTCACTGCCTCTGAGGGAACGCAGGATCCGGATTGGGAAGGCGAGGAAATACCCACCGATGCGGACGGCGAGATGCTGCCGGTCCGCGCCGAGCTAAGCCTGCCCCCGGACGCCGAACTCATCGGTCTGTTTGCCCGCGTGGACGAGTTCAAAGGACACGTTATTCTTGCTCAGGCAATTCGGGAAGTGGTCAATGCGCGGCCCAGAGCTTATTTTCTATGCGTCGGCTCCGTGGAAGCGAAGATGCAGCGCTTGCTCTGGGAGATGGCGGCCGCCGACGGCGTGGCGGAGCGTCTCCGGTTTACCGGCGTACGGAACGATGTCCAGCGACTGATGACGGAGATGGATGTCGTGACGCTGCCTTCACGGTACGAAGCCTGCAGCATGTCGATTATCGAGGCGATGGCGTTGAGCAAGCCGGTGGTCGCAACACGCGCAGGCGGAAATCCGGAACTCGTAAAGGATCGCGAAACCGGTCTTCTCATCGAGCGGAATCCCCATGCGCTCGCCCAGGGGTTGATTTACGTGCTTGAGGATGCCGAGCGAAAGCAACGCATGGGTGAAGCGGCGCGCTGTTGCGCTGAGGCACGCTTTTCCGCGCGTGTTATGGTCCAGCAGATCGAGTCGCTCTATCAGGAGATGGTCGCGGACACGGCTTAACCGTTTCTCCACGCTTTTGGATCGCCTCATGTCCTTCAGCCGCCTGCATATTCCCGTTTTGATGTATCACAAAGTCGGGCAGCCCGTCGCCTCCCGAGACGATCGATTCTTGAACGTTTCGGAACGCGATTTCTCGCGTCAAATGCGCGCACTCGCCAACCTCGGCTACCGCGCCCGCAGTTTTGCCGAAGTAGTCGACTCCCACCTATCTCGCCGCCCGCTTCCCGCGCGCACGTTCGCCGTTACGTTCGATGATGGTTATGCGTGTGTCGGTCGCTTCGCCGCTCCCACGCTGGCCGCGCATAAATTCCCCGCAACGGTGTTTGTGGTTCCGATGGGAGTCGGGGGAGAAAATGCGTGGGATGAAGCGACGGGGAAACAGCGCCTTCCCCTGATGGGTTGGGAGGAGCTATTGCAACTCCGTGCGGGGGGCTGGGAAATTGCAGGGCATACCCGCTCTCATCCGCATCTGGACGCACTCGATGACGGCATGGCGTACGAGGACATTCACGCAGGCAAAGAGGAGACGGAAAGTCGGATCGGCGCGAAGTTGACTACCTTTTGCTATCCGTTCGGGCATTTCAATGCGCGCACTCCGGGCATCGTGCGTTCCGCAGGGTTTTTGGGGGCCTGCACCACGCGCAGCGGGGTCGTCCGACCGGAACTGGATCCGTACTTGCTGCCGCGTGTCAAGGTCGCCTACAGCGACGGCGTGTTGGGCCTCTTTTACCGGCTCCTGGTGCGGCCCAACCTTCCGGATCTACGGCGCACGCGCCGTTCGCAACGCGCCGGAATGGCTTAGATCTCTTCCTGACTCACCGTTTGCCCCTGGTTGCCGGACGCTCGTAATCTCGCTTGTCCTTGTCGTTCTTTTCGTTATAAAGATCGCTCAGCGCCGCATACGGGTCGATGGGACCGGCCCGCATCGCCAAATCTTCCTGCTCTTTTTTGAATTGTTTGATGCGGCTATCCAGTTTGCGGCTGTTCCGAAAAGCGGTCGCGGCCATATATAAAATCGCGAACAGGCAAGCGGCGAAACCCACGAATTTGAAAGCTAATCCACCCATGAATCCCTCTTCCCCATTCCGGGCATATACCCTGACTTCCGCAGTCAACTTCTCGGTGGAAGCAGCGTGAAGCCGGAAGCGTCTTTCCCATCATACCCCAGTCTCCTATACGTCTAGAAATTCTGTTATGCATCCGAAGGACCTGGCGGTGGTATTCCAAAACAGTTTCCATTAATTCCTCTCGATTGCTTGACTCTTAGCGAGCATACGTGTACTATGAGCAAGTAGGCAGCATGCACACACTGCGGCGCATACCATCGAGCGCGCAGTGCATGCTCTTATGCATGGCAATCTCCAGAATGTTTCTGTGGAGCCAACAGTCAGGCACGATCAGGCAGATCCTGTGACACCGTTCTACATTCTCGACAAGAAGTACAAAGTAAGGAGCCGGACGCATCCCGTGTGCCATCTGCGCTCGGTTAGGACGCCGAGTCCCTTCGCTCTTAAACCTACCGAGCGACGGCTGACGACCGCAACCCCTTTCTTGAACGACCCAGTCTGCCCGCGACGAAGCGCGCCAGACGGAAAATGGAGTTTCGCGTGGATCTGAGCTTTACCGTACAGCAAGCAAACGCAAACTTGTCTCACCCCCCC
>JBBRKX010000493.1:0-4841 GCA_038231675.1 Chthonomonadales bacterium
CATTGCGGCGGGGATGCGCAATTCATTGTGGTGGAAATGGCGACACCTATGACGGCGGGCATCGCACAGTTTATTGGATCGGACATGGCGCAAACATCTTTGCCGCACGGGTGGCGCAATTCATGACGGCGGACATGGCCGAAGGGAAAGGTTGTAAGGCCCTTATGAAATCTATTTTCGTGGTTCTGATGCTTCTGATGATTTGCGGCTGCTCAGGAGCCGCTGTGCAGATCGCCGCCAACGGGCATGCAAGCTGCGTCATCCTCACGCAGCCCGGCGCGACGCCGTCCGAACAGTATGCGGCTCAGGAGCTTGCGCAAACGCTCGAAAAGATCACGGGCGCACACTTTGCGATTCAGGAGGCCACCGGACGCGCTCCCGCCTCGGCGATCCTCGTCGGTCAGGGCCCACTCGCTCAGTCCTTGTTTCCCACGATCCACCAGAGCAAGCTCGGCGGCGAAGAGATCGTCCTACGCACCGAAAAAGGCAGACTGCTGCTGGCGGGTGGGCGACCACGCGGCACACTGTATGCGGTATACCATTTTCTGCAGGACCAGTGCGGCGTGCGCTGGTGGACCCCCTGGGCCTCCACCATCCCGCACAACGCAAACCTCACGGTAGGAGATTTATCAGTCGATTCCAAGCCAGCGTTCGAGTATCGCGATCCGTACTGGTTCCCGGCCCTGAACGGCGATTGGGCGGCGCGCAATTTCAGCAATAGTCAGTTCGCGGGGCTGGATAAGAAGCATGGCGGTCAGATCACGTACAATGGCTTTGTGCATACCTTCTATCCGCTCGTTCCGCCCGATCCCTACTTCAAACAGCATCCCGAATGGTACAGCCTCATCAATGGAAAGCGCACCACACAGGCGGCGCAACTGTGTACGACCAACCAGGAACTGAGAGACTTCATGGTGGCCCGGGTCGAAGAGCGCATCCAGGAGGCTCCCGACGCCAGCATTGTCTCCGTCTCGCAAAACGACTGTTTCAATCCGTGCCAGTGCCCGATCTGCAAGGCCATCGATGACGCGCAGGGAAGCTACTCCGGCACGATGCTTTCGCTCGTGAATTATGTCGCGGCCAAGGTGGCCAAAGATCATCCGCACGTCGCCATCGATACGCTCGCGTATCAGTACACACGGCACCCTCCGAAAAACATCCGGCCACTGCCCAACGTGATCGTACGGCTGTGTTCCATCGAATGCAATTTCGGAGCGCCCCTTGACGATCCCAGCAACAAGAGCTTTGCCACGGATATCCAGGACTGGAACCGACTGAGCAATCGCCTCTATATCTGGGACTACGTCACGGATTTTGCTCATTACGAGCTGCCGCACCCGAACTGGTTCGTCCTCGGCCCCAACATGCGGTTCTTTCACCGGCACGGCGTGCGCGGGATCTTCGAAGAGGGCGCGTACCAATCCAACGGGTCCGAAATGTCCGAACTGCGCTCGTGGCTTCTGGCCCAATTGATGTGGAATCCCGAACAGGACGACAAGAAGCTCATCGATGAATTCCTGGCTGGATATTATGGCAAGGCGGCCGCGCCTTTCATTCGGCAATATATGGACCTGATCGCCGCGAAAGCGAAGGGCTTTTATCTGACCTGCTACAACGGGCCCGGAGCGCCGTTCCTGGATTTTGCGACGGTGAGCCAGGCAGAGCACCTCTGGCAAAGCGCGGAAAAGGCGTCCGCGCACACTCCCGCTCTGCTCTGGAGGGTGCGTCAGGGGCATCTTCCCGTGCGTTATGTCTTTCTGAGCCGCTGGTCGCAGCTTCAGCGCGCCGGTATGGCGCTTTCCAAACCCTGGCCGCTTCCTGCCTCCCGTAAGGCGGTCGCGGCCGATTGGCTCGCGGTCGCGACCGGGCCCGGCCCGGCCGGATGGACCCCCATGACCTCCATCCGAGAAGGAAGCGCCAGTCCGGCATCTTTCGTAAGTGCGTTTGCCACCGATCCACCGGAACCGTCTATCCTGAAGGCGCACGGAGTAATCCCACCGATCCCTCTGGATATTTCCGATCCGAACGCAAAAAAGGGGGTCGATATACACGAGGACCTGGCAAGACTCTATCAGGAGGGCGAAGACGCGGAGGTTCGCGCGGACCCCAAAGCATCGAACGGAATGGCGGTCTGGATGCCGGGCTCGCATCACGAGTGGGCGCTTCAGTTTCCCCTTTTGGATCTTCCGAAACGCGTACGCACGGGCAAATGGAAGGTTTATGCCGTGGTTCGGGTCGAAAAGGCGGCAGGCGCGGCCCCGAATGCGCTCGCCTTCAGCGCGGGCGTCTACGATTCCGGGGCGAAAATCGGCCGAGGCGGAATCACCATCAAAGTGGCTGACGCATCCGAGGGCTATAAGTCGTATCCCGTCGCGACCATAGATGCCAACGTGGATCAATATGTCTGGCTTGCGCCGCCCGCCAACGCTTCGGTTCGGGCCATGTGGGTGGACAGGCTTTACTTCGTCCCTCAATGATAGCTTTTGGAGTCGCGGCGGCAGTAACGCTTAGAACCGAGTTGCGGGGTAACCTGTAACTCGGCTGCGCGCCGGATAGATCCCGATTCGGTGTGCCGGGTGGAGTTTCCTTGCGAACCGCTTCTGAAAATCTTGAGCGAGAAAGCGTGCGTGCTCGCGCGGTCTGGATCGCGCTGTTGGGTGTCGCGCCCATAGTCCTGCTGGTCCAATGGAGCGATATCCTCGTCGGCGGCACCATGACGGCGGGGCCGTTCCCTCCGCTTGGCGCCTGCCTGCTCTGGAGCGGTCTGCTTGGGATCCAGGCGATTGTCCGCCGTTTCGGCCGAACCTCGCCGTTCAACCGGCCGGAGCTATTGGTCATTCTCGCCGTCTGGCTCGCCGCGAACATGGTGGCGGGAAGGGGCGTTCTGCACCCTCTGCTCGCCTCCCTGGTCGGTCCCGCCTACTTTGCGCGTTCGGGCGCGGCGGCCCGGGCGATCGCCCAGTATACTCCAACGTGGCTGGCGGTCACCGATCGGGCCGCCGTGCGCGACTTCTTCGAGGGCCACGGCGTCCCGGTCCCCTGGCATGTCTGGCGAGGGCCGCTTGTTACATGGTCACTCTTCTTCGTTCCGTTCCTGTGTGCGAACGTCTGTCTTTGCGCGCTCTTCGAGCGTGTCTGGGTGCGTCATGAGCGCCTCGCTTTTCCGCTTGTCGCTCTCCCGATCGAATGGCTGGACAGTTCAGAGCAAAGTCCGGAAACGAAAAGAGCGATTGCTCTCGGCCTTGCGATCCCGATCCTGCTGCATGGTTTTGGCGCTGCGCACGCCTATGCGCCGGGTATTCCGTGCATTCCGTTCTTTAACGATCTGTCGGGCCTGACGTCCAATCCGCCATGGAGCGCGCTGAAGCCGATCTACCTGAACTTTTATCCGCTTCTTGTGGGGATGATCTTCCTTGCCCCCACCGACGTAACCCTGAGCATCTGGTTCTTTCTGGTGCTGAACAAGATGGAGTTGGTCTGGACCGCGTGGGCAGGCTGGAACGAGGGTGGCAATGGGGGCATTTCGTCCACGCTTCCCTATCTGGAAGAGCAATCGGCGGGCGCTTATCTAGCCCTCGCGGGGGGCCTCGTTTGGAATGCCCGCAGACATTTGGGGCGCATCGGACGGGCGATGGTTGGTCGGGAGCCCATCGAATACCGGGTTTATGCTCCCCTGGCATGGGGGTTCGTGCTGGGCCTGGTCGGAACCCTCGCATGGTGCGTGACGACGGGTCTGCCCCTCGGTTTCGCGGCATGTTTCTTCGGATTCTACCTAATTACTGCCCTGGTATTGGCGCGGCTGATGGCGGAAGGCGGCGTCGCATGGATTCTCGCCCCTATTCTCCCGGACAAGTTGATCCTGTCTCTGACAGGATCGCAGGGCATCTCGCCGCTTGTCTTCACGCGCCTTGCGTTTCATGTCCAGCACCTGAGAGACACGCGGCAAATGCTTGCCCCGGCGCTATTGGAAACGGGGAAGCTTCGGGATGCCGCGGACTACTCTATTATCCGCTTTTACCTTCTCCTTCTGGTTTCCGTTCTGTTGGCGCTCGCACTTGGCGTAGCGGTCGCTCTGCCGCTGTTTTATGCACACGGCGCGGCGACGCTCGCTCCGAACAGCGATGGGCTCCTGGTAGCCACGAACATAATCCCAATCACAGGCGTCAGTCAACTTTCGGGTAGGTTGCTGCACCCGATCCGGCCATCGTTTGGAGGGGCAGCAAGCGTCGCGGCAGGTGCGGGGATTACCTTTCTGCTCGCGGCATTGCGGGTCCGATATGTCTGGTGGCCGCTTCATCCGCTCGGATATGCGCTGACGGGAACGCTTCAGACCGGCTATGCAAGCAAAATGCTGTTCTCCATCTTTCTCGGATGGCTGCTCAAGTCGTTGACGTTGCGCTTCGGCGGCGTGTCGGGGTATCGGGATCTGCGTCACGTGGCGCTCGGCCTCATCCTGGGCGACCTGCTCATGGGGGCGGTGCTGAAACTTCTGGACGCGCTCCTCGGCCCCAGCGGCTACGCCATCTTCTAACGAGGATACGCTGATCGCTATAGGGGATCTGACCGGCAGCTCACTCCCACGTCATTCATTCACCTCATCAGCGTCTGCTATTGCAAGCTCCGCTTCAATCTCTTCGATCGTCGGTAAGCTGTACTGAAATTCTTTTGGCAGCGCCGCTTCAATTTCACGCGTCAAGTGGGCTGCTATTCCTATCGGCTTGTTCACGTCACGGAGCGCGTATTCCGCGACAATTTCGTTTTTCGACTTGCACAGGATGAGGCCGATGCTCGGCGCATCCTCTTTGTGGCGGAGTAGATCGTCCACCGCCGAAAGATAAAAG
>JBBRKX010000494.1:0-4823 GCA_038231675.1 Chthonomonadales bacterium
CGCCACATAGAGGTTCGATATTGGGCTCCGCTGATCCGGCCGGAGCGCGTCGACGCCTGGTTTTGGCGCGATGGTGGCTTTCGGCCAGCGGATCGCCAGGGATTTTATGACCTGCGCGTTTCGAGCGTCCGGCAACGCTTCCCGAACCTCTTCCAGCACCAGCGCCGTAAGTTCCTCTTTAGACAGCCCCTCGAACTTCCCGGAAGCGCTGATCACCATGCTGAGATACGTTCCGGCCTGCGAGTCCAGGCCGAAGTTCTTAGTCTTATTGAAGATCCAGTCCGTCTTCCGATCCAGTAACGCGAGCGCGGGCGGGCAGTCGATCGTGCGATCGAACCAGAGATGCACTCCGGCAATCGGCGTCAACTCGATCGCCCGCAGGTTTTCCCAATAGGGCACGCCTTGCGTCACCTCGGGCGGCAGTAGCTTGAGCAGCAGATCGCATTGGAGCCCGCTCACATAATAGTCCGCCTCGATCCGCTCGCCGTCCACGAGAGTGATGCCCTCCACGCGGTCCTTCGCGATATGGATCTGATCGACCGTGGTTCGAAGCCGTGCGCATCCGTCACGTTTGCCGAGATAAGCGAGCGTCGGCTCCGTGTAAAGCGTTCCCAGCGGCACGCGGGGCACGCCGAAGTGAAATCCCCGGGCGGTCATGAGAAAGCCGTCTTTGAACACCTTGAAAGCGTGCGTGCAGGCGATGCGATCGGGCTCTTCATTGCAGGCGCTCACGAGGATCGGTCGCCAGAACCGCTGGAGGGCGCGTTCGGTCTGATGGCGTTCGCGGAACCAGGGTCCGACGTCCATCGCGTCGTATTTAGGATCCGGGCGCGAGCGCAGGATCGCCAGCATTCCTTGCCCGATTCCAATCTTGTCGCGCAGCCCGAGCGAACGGAAGCCCAGAAAGGAGAGGGAAGTATGGAGTGGCGCGGGGAGTCCGCACCCTTTGATTACGGAGCGTTTGCCGTCCGCATCGAGGAAATGGATGGCGTCGTGGTAGTCGATCTGATCGTGAACGCCCAGCCGGTCCAGAAGGTTGGCGAGGTTGGTGCAGCAGCGCATGGTTCCATGCTGGCACTCGTCTACGCGCTCACCGGTTTTGGGATCGATGAAGGAGGAGGCTCTGCCGCCCAGCAAAGGCCGCTTCTCGATAATTTGCACGCGGAAGCCCGCGTCCGCCAGCGCCACCGCCGAAGAGATCCCCGCCACTCCGCCGCCGAGGATAGCGACCGATTTCGTGCTGCTTGTCATATTCTAACCGGTAGGGCGCTGAAAACGGCTGGAGAGCCAGGCGCTTGCGACGATGCCCAGTTTCTTCGGAGTGCTTACACGGGCGCGGCGCGTATGGACGTCGTAACGGTTCCGTTCGATGCTATCCAGAATGCCGCGATAGATCCCTATCATAATCGACAGCGTCGGCCTTCCGGGCGCGTGGATCAAGGGAAAGAGTGCTTCCGCCTTGGCATAGAAACCTTTCGCCCGTTCGGCTTCGAATTGCATCAGGTTTCGGAAGTTAGCGTTCACCACGCCCGCCCGCAAATCTTCCTCCGTCACGCCGAACCGCCGCATATCTTCCTGCGGCAGGTAGATACGGTCGCGTTCCGCATCTTCCTTTACATCTCGCAAGATGTTGGTGAGCTGGAACGCGAGGCCGCATGCCTCCGAATACTCCAGAGCACGGCCGTCGGCCGCGTCGAACCCCCACACGTGGATGCAGACGAAGCCCACCACGCTGGCGACCCGATAACAATATTGATGGAGTTCTTCCCATGTCTCATACCGGTTTTTGACGAGATCCATCTCCGTCCCGTCGATAAGGTCATGGAAATAGCGTGCTGGAATAGCATACTTCCGCACCGTGTCATGAAACGCCGGCAGGATCTTGCTGTCGCCGTACTCCCCCGCGAATGCCCTGTCCAGAGCGGCCCGCCACGCCCGCATCTCTTCGGCTTTGGTGCTGTCGATCGCCGCTTCGTCGGATACGTCATCGCTATAGCGCATGAAGGCATAGATCGCGCACATCGCCGCTTTTCGCTCCGTCGAAAGCGTGACGAACGAATAGTAGAAGTTGCGCGCCTGCGTCTTCGCGACATGTTCGCAGTAACGATACGATTCGGCCAGGAGGTCTGACGGCATGGAAAGATCTGAGGACATAAATTTATCTTAGGGTCGCCAGGAGCCGGCGGAACAACATGGCCATCTGGCGGTATTTTGGCACCGACGGGCGGTGTGTCAGCACGTCATAATTCTGCTGCTCGATCAGACGCAGCACCTCGAGCCCGCCACGATTGAACATTTCGATGTCCAGTCGGACGCGCTTGTCGACCAGGTCACACAATGCAAGCCCCTCCGCGAACAGAGCGTAGGTGCGATCGACCTCGAACTTCATCAGTTCCGCGAACTCCGGTGTGAACTTGCGCGCAAACAACAGCGCTTCAGTGTACCCGAACCGGGACAGGTCTTCCGTCGGAATATAGATCCGATCCTTATCGAGATCGCGGGTTACATCCTGCCAGAAGTTCGCGAGTTGGAGCGCCGTGCAGGTCTTGTCCGAAAGGGCGAGGCGCTCGGGATCGCTATATCCGCATAGGTAGAGAACCAGGCGGCCTACCGGGTTCGCGGAGTACTTACAATAGTGGAGCAGATCTTCGTACGTGGGATGGCGCGTGATTCGCTGGTCCTGGCGGAAAGCGGTGAGCAGATCGCGGAAGGGCTCGGCGGGAATGCCGAACTTCTGGACGGTTTCGGCGAGCGCCACAAAGACAGGGTGTCGGGGCGACCCGCTATACATTGCGTCTAGTTCGTCTTCCCACCAGTCGAGAAGGATCAGCGCGTGATTTACATCCGCAATCTCATCGCCCAGATCGTCGCTGATGCGGCAGTACGCATACACATTGTAAAAGTGCTGCCGGAGAGGGCGAGGACAGAAGATGCCTGCGACAAGGAAGTTTTCGTAGTGCGATTTTGCGAGCCGCTCACAGTAGCGACGCGCGTCCGGAACGCTCACAGGACCGTCAAATCGGTATGGATGGTTGATCTCCGCGGCAGTGATCATAAATTATTCTATCCTCGGAAACGCCGGCTGGGGCAATGATCCCCGTATCACGCAACTGGCAACCGCATTGTATCACAGTTGATCCTGGTGTTTCCAGTAAACGGCGTCAGGGGCATTCAGTTCTCAGTTTTCTACCTGCCGAGCGGACGGCGAAATGAATTTCTCCGCTGGGGGCGCTACGCGCCGCAACGTCCATTCGGACGTAAAAGAGTACGCCGTCTGAAAACTGAATGGTCCTGGAACGGCGTTGGAAGAGGAGGTATTCGCTTCGGCAAATGCGAATTAGAGATAAAAGCTCCTGTTCAGTACGTAAGAGAACGGGTGAGCGCTTAGAAAGACTTTCACGGGGTTCGCGGTCGGCTGTGTGGCCGGGCGACAAAAGGGATTAACATGAAGAGATTGGGTATGTTCATTATCGCGGCAAGCACGTTAGCCGCAGCGGCCTATGCCGCCGTCGTATCGGGAATCAAGCCGGGCGCCACACCGGGAGCGTTCCAGGTGGTGGATGTCAGCGGTCCTAACAAGGGGAAGCAGCTTTGCTACCGATGCCAGTACGGGATCGCGCCCGTGGCCGCCACATTCGTGAACGGCGACGCGGCTCATGCGACTCAACTGGTGGTCGAGTTGCAGAAGATCGAAGATGAGCACAAGAGCAAGGGGTTAAAGAGCTTTGTGGTCTTTATGAGCGGCCCGAAGGCGAAAGGCGCGATCCAGAAACTCGCCGCGGAGAATAAGATCACCATCCCGCTCGTCTTCCTGCCCAAGGGCACAAAGGAAGAGGACATCGCGGCCTACAAGATCAGCCCTTCCGCCAAGAATACGATGCTTCTCTGGAAGGGCTCCACGGTAAAAAGCAGCTTTGTGGATGTGGACGCCTCCAAACTGCCGCAGGTCGAAAAGGCAGTCAACGTGATGCTCAAGTAGTCTTTTGACGGCGGTTTCGGAATACAAAGGCCATTCTGCCCGCGTTTGTCGGCAGAGTGGCTTTTTACCGGCCGGGCTATCGGCTCCATTTCCCCAACTATGAATATGATTCCGTGGTAAGATGTATTTGCATGGAGTGAGGGGCCATCTAACGAAAAAGCCTTCTCGGCCGAGAGGGGGTGGAAGGCTCTCAGTGGCAAGCGGAGAACTTTCCTCTGCCAAGTGAGAAAGCTCGCTTGATATGCCGATACTCCCGTGATCGACGTTGCTCATCAAACCGGTTGCCGAAGGTTTCCGACCAGAGGGCAGGTGTTGTGCCAGGCGCTACTTGGTTTACTGACGATGAGGCTAGAATTAACCACTTCCTAGATCACGGTGACGATTTCGGTATCACGGATGATGGCGATTACCAGGCAGCGGCAAGAAAGTTTCTGAACGCAGATAGAGCGGTGGAAACGGACATACAGGAGTGTACCCGTTCCAATGGAGACATCGTTCGCTTCAATGCGCTCACCAATAAATTTGCAATCATGGCCGTTGGGACCGCGATACGCACATATTATAAACCTATGCCAAGGCATCTCGCACCGCTGACCTATCCGCCATATAAGCCAGTGCATGATTTCCTAACCAACCCACTTTACTTCGAGGACAACTGCGCAAAATGAGATATGCCTGCCCTGTATGCGGCAACAATCAGCTGAAGCATCCACCGACAGATTACTCGATTTGTCCATGTTGCCGCACCGAATTCGGCACTAAGTAGCCGTTCGGTCAACCTTCGTAGAAATCTCCGGTACTCTGATCTCGGAGAATTACGAACCTCCAGCGGTTGGCCGCTTAG
>JBBRKX010000495.1:0-4821 GCA_038231675.1 Chthonomonadales bacterium
ACGTTATTTCCCACAGGCTGGATCGGCAGGAGCTGCATAGGCAGGAGATGGTTTGTCCGAATACAGCGGTTGCCGCAAAGTCAGGCAACTTATACACTTTGGCGACGCGCGATTTCAAAGGACGTCGCACCGTCGACGGGTGGGCGATAACCCTCTATTGTGTGCCCGCGCAGGCGGTCACATGGCCGCCAGGCCACACAGCCGCGCAATTCATTGCGGCGGGAATGGCGCAATCCATAACGACCGGCGCGGCAATAACCTATGACGCTGGGAATCGCGCAATTCATTGCGGCGGGAATGTTGCGCCGGACATGCCGACAACTGATGACGCCGGAACCGTGCAATGCATTGCGGTGGGAATGTTGACGGGGATATGGCGTTGCCCCAATCGCGGCGGACACCACGCAATGCATTGTGGCGGGAACGTTATGGCGGACATCGTGCAAATTATTGCGCCCGACAGGTGTAAACTCGAAAACTGAATGCCTCTGGTTCGGCGACGCTGATGGAGGAGTTTTTTGGAGACGCGATCAAAAAGCGCTAAGTAGCCGTCCGGTCAACGCTCGTAGAAATTTCGCGCGCGCTGATCTCGCTGATCTCGGAGAAATTACGAACCTTCAGCGGTTGGCCGCTTAGTGGGCAAGTAAGGCATCACGCCCATTGGTCGCGTCTGTGCTGAGGCAGGGAAACAAACTATAGTGGGAACCTGCTTCAAGGACTTACTAGGAAGGGTTAAGATCGTTATGGACAGCATAGGTATTATTTATCAGATGCGATCATTGCAACAGGATTTGATTTGGGGCTTTGGCGGGGTCATCGGCATGCAGGTCGTAAGCCTCATCGTGTTCATTCTGCACTTCAAGCGAAATCCGTAGAAATGTGGCGATATAACCACCATCGATAAAGAACCACCCTATAAGCCACAATCACGTAGCGCAGTTCGGCAGTGGTGACAGCATACAATTCCGAATAGCGATTTAAACAAGGAGGCCGTTTTTCATGAGTATCCTCAGCACTGGGGACAGATTCCGTTTACATACACAGCCCCGGTGGATACATGCTACCGTATATTTTTGGCGGATGGCCCTGGTGTCGGGTATCCTTGCGCTCGCAGCACCGAGTCGGGCCGCGACACTCACGGCCACAAATGCCGGCATCCGCATCGATGCAGGCGCTTTTGGCAGCTTCGTCCTGAGCTATCCCCTGCTGAATGTCGGGCAGTCCGAGCCGCTCAAGCCTCTTGGGCAGGCGGTCGAAGGCAACACGGCAACGATTAAATACGTTGGCGATGCCAGTGTCAAGGTTTCTATCGACTCAGGCGATACGATTACTTACCGCTTTGCCAACGCACCCACCGCCCTGAAGTCTTACCGGATCGACATGTTGATCGATTTTGGCTTCACGGAAGGAGGCGTATGGCGTATGGGAGAAGGCAAGGCAATCCCCTTTCCGAGAAACAAGCCCGCGAACCCACACCTGTACCAGGGCAATCAAAGCAGGTTCTCGCTCACCAACTTTGAAGGCAAGAGCCTGACGTTCGAGATCCCCTCTTATTCCTATGAAGAGCTAACCGACAACCGCGAGTGGAACTGGAAGATATTCAACTGGATGTTCAATGCCCCGTTTGATAAAAACAATCCACAGGGCGTGGTTAAAGTCAGCCAGAGTTCCCTGGGTGGGAAGACCATTCAGGTCGTGGATCGGTTTGGGCAGGATAGAGCGCTGGACTTTCCCGGCAAGGTCAAGAGCGACGCGGAGCTAAAGCAGGATATTTCTCGAGACGACTCCTATTACGCGGGTTTTCATCCGCCCCTCCGTGACACCTACGGCGGGCTTCCACATAGTCAGGCGCGACTTAGCCTTAAGCCAACCGGTTTCTTCCATGTGGAAAAGAAGGACGGGCGCTGGCTCCTTGTGGATCCGGAAGGAGACGTCTGCTTTCATCTGGGCATCTGCGAGTTTCAACCTGGCGACGACTACACCTACATCAAAGGAAGGGAACAGCAGTACGCGTGGCTGCCGCGCTATGAGAGTGAGTTCAAGCCTGCTTTCCATCCCGATCCCTACTGGAGTCACGACGTTTTCTCGTTTTACGTGGCCAACCTGATCCGCAAATATGGACAGTACAACCCGGAAGATCTTCAGCGGCGCATGATCCATCGCGTGCGCCAGGTCGGCTTCAATGCCGTGGGCGCCTTTTCCGGGGTGAGTAAAGCGGACCGTGCGATGAAATTTCCCTGGACATCCATCCTGCCGCTCAGTACCGGACTGGTTGGCGGACAGATCGAAGGACTGCGTGGCCTGTTCGATCCCTTCGATCCAAAGGTCGCGGTGGAGATGAACGAACAGTTTGCCAGGGAGGTCGCGCCTGAAGCCGGCCAGCCTCTGCTGATCGGCTACTTTCTAGACAACGAGCAGGCGTTTGAGGATATCCCCCGCGTGATCCCCGGTCTAAAGGGCAGCCAGCCGGCCAAGCATGAACTGCTTCAAATGCTTCAAGCGAAGTACCGAACCATCGAGGCATTCGACTCCGCATGGGACACGAAAGCCGAAAGTTTCGATGCCCTCGCCGACGCCGCGCTCCCGGTGACGACGAAATCCGCGGCGTCGGATATGGAGGAGTTCACGGGTCGCTTCATCGAGGCGTACTATCGACTGATCCGCGACACGTTCCGTAAGTACGATCACAACCACATGCTGCTTGGCAATCGCTGGCAGCCCGGCACCGCGAACAGCGAGCAGCTCTGCCGCATCGCCGGGAAGTATTGCGAAATGCTGAGCCTGAACTACTATACGTATGGCGTAGACAAGGCTTTCCTCAAGCGGCTCTACGCATGGGGTGGCGAACGGCCGTTCATGCTCAGTGAGTTCTACTGGGCGGCGCCCGCCGAGAGTGGCTTGCCGGGTGGGAGTGAGGTCAAGACCCAGCGCGAGCGGGGCCTGGCTTACCGCAACTATGTGGAACAGGCCGCTTCGACCGGTTTTGTGGTCGGGATCGAGTGGTTTATTCTGATAGATCAGGCGCGTACCGGTCGCTTCTTCGAGCAGTACAAAGGCGAAAAAGCCAACACCGGATTGTTCAGCGTCGCGGATCGCCCCTACAAAAACTTTCTCGCGGAAGCCAGCACGGCCAACTACGGCATCTACGATGTGCTCCTGGGCCGGCGTCCCGCGTTCGCCTGGGACGATCCACGGTTTCAGACGAAGGGCGCCGGGCAGAAAACCGTCAGTATTCCGCGTGCTCTGGGTCCGATGAAGCTGGATGGCCGGCGTACCTCCTGGCCCGGCACGCCTCCCGAAACGGTGGGCGCAAGCCGCCTTGTCCTGGGCGCGGACAGCTCGGGTTTCGATGGCTCTTTCCGCCTCTGCTGGGACGATCAGAACCTCTACTTTCATGTCCAGGTGAACGATCCGACTCCCATGCGAAACGCGCAACAGGGCGCGGCCATCTGGAATGGGGATGGCGTGGAACTGTTCATCGGCTGGGAAGACACAGACCGCAATGGTTCCCTCCTCTTCAGTGATAGGCAGGTGCTGCTGAGCGCAGGCCATCCGCCGGACGGGAAGCGTTCTTATGTAAACCATGCCGCCACACAGATCCCGTGCCAGGTGGTGGTCACGCCAACGGTCGATGGCCATGGATACATTCTGGAGTCCGCGATTCCTTTTGCGGCCCTGGGGTTCACTCCCCGTGAAAACCAGACGCTCCGCTTGGACCTGGCGATAGACGATGGCAGCGGCGGTGGCCGCCAACGCCAACTCATGTGGAGCGGTGCTTCCCGTAATTCCAGTGACCGCACGGACTGGGGCAGAGCAAAACTGATCAAATAGCTATGCAACCTGGGTTGCTGCCCAGCGTCTGTTTGAGATCTTATGCTCGGCAAAACCGTCTTGTGCGCTGTTGCCTGATCTCAAAGAAATAGGGTAGCAACCTGGGTTAATCAGGAAAATGCCGTAGAAAAGCTTTCCGCTTTTACAATTGTTTTGTTGCGAATATCAGTTACTTATCGAGGCCACGGTTCCCCCAATGCTGTTTACTTCCAAAAGGAAGTAAGCCCGATGATAAACGGTTCCCTGTCTCATTATTTCTTTTACCCTTACAAGTGCTTGGGAGCGTGTATCAGACCACGTGCGAATGAGGTTCGATACTTGATCATCAGGCAACGCTCCATGAATTTTCCCGCGAAGCAGGTTTCCATTCTCAGTTCGGTACTCGAAATCACGATTATTGGGCAGGACGCCCTCTAGCCGTCCCTGAAACCACTGGTCCTCCTCTTTAATGGATGTCGTCTTTGCACGTTCTACGGCACGCTCTAGCGATATTGGGTTGTACTGCTTCTCGATCTCTCCAGACACAATTTTAAATACCGCATTCTGTTTGTGAATCAGGCTAAAAAACCTTTTGAACGTAGCCAGAACGCGACCATCCACATTTTCCACAGCCGCTCCGAATACGTTCTCATCTGGCTCGTCGAAAGCGGCCATGAGGTTGGCGGTCTCCTCAACAGCCTCTTTAAGGTCAGAAGCGAATAAAGGAGACATCTTGGTAGGTTGATCTAACTCTTCAAACTGGAATCCAAACGAACCATGCACAACATGCGTCACAAACAATTTGCTACGATCTTTGCCAGCGACAGGGCCGACAGAAGCAAGCGTTCTATTAGAGCGAGAGGCAGATACCGTGGAAACTATATCCTGAAACCGGGCAATTACGTGCGCGCCGAATTCGCTTTGGATACCTTGGCTCCCAATAACGGGATCGCCTGCGAAAAATAACGCAGCCGATGCCAGTGGTCGCTCATTTGTTTCAGTTGCGGCCAG
>JBBRKX010000496.1:0-4815 GCA_038231675.1 Chthonomonadales bacterium
CTCGGCGGCCGTCGGGGCCAGCGCGCTGCTGGCGAGATGGAACGCATCGAGAGCGAGGGAGCGTCGCTCCGCCGAACGGTTCGACGACGATCTGGTAGCGGTTCTCGATCAGCTCGCCGTGTGCGTCACGTCGGGGCTCACCGTGTCGCTCGCCGTCGAGACCGTGGGCAACGCGGCGCAGGGACCGGTCGGTCGGTGGCTGCGATCGGTGCATCGGCGTCTGGAGCTCGGTGAACCGCTGTCGCTCGCGCTCGAGGCGACCGCCAAGTCCGTAGGAGGCTCGTTGTCATCGGTGATCGGTTCGATCGTGGCCCGCGATCGCACCGGCGCTCCTCAGGACACCGCGCTTCGGGCCGCTGCTGCGCGGCAACGCCAACTCGTGGATCGTCGGCGGGAGGCGCGGATACGCCGTCTCCCGGTGTGGCTGTTGCTCCCCCTCACCTGCTGCGTCCTGCCGGCGGTCGCTCTGGTGATCGTCGTGCCCCAACTCGTCGTCTTCCCCTCGCGCCACGGCCAGCGCCTCGCCGGGAATGCCGGACGCGCTTTGCGCCGCAAGCGCGATTGCCGTGGAGCCGGAACGTGCGTTGAAGAGCTGATCGTGTTTGAGAAGGTTGATGGCGCGGCGGCCTGCGGAGGAGAGCACGTCCGTAAGCGTGGAGAGCTGCCCCATGGGCGGCTTGGAAAAGAACTTGTTCGCGGCGGTGTTGACCATCCCGTTGTTTTCACCGACGCTTACGATCGCGGAAGCGCGCACCGTGACTTTTACAGGGGCGGGACGACCGGTCGCATCGATATCGGCGGTCTGATCCGTGATCTCGATATCGACATTGATCGCCTGCGCCGGAATCACCGAGCTGACCGTGAACAAGGGAACGAGCGTTGCTTTGCATGGGCCACGGAAAATCTTGGGCGCTCCGCCCATCCAGCTGACAAGCCGGATCTCGCCCGCGTTGACATTGCGCAAAAACGCGTTGACGATCACGGGGACAAGCGCGAATACCGCGGCCACCGCAATCAAAATAATCAGTATAGGACTCATGAACGATCGCTCTTTCCGCGGATGAGATCCGCATCGACACGTAAAACTACAGGGATACCTTCAGCCGTTCCGTCTTTTCATCGACCTCTTCGATGTGAAGCCGGTCACCGACTTTCACGGGCATCGTCTGCTGCGACTCCATCAGCGTCGCGCTGAACTGCACGGTCCTGCCTTCGCGCTCCACGGACACCAGCCCACGGCCATTGCGGAAGGGCGTCACCGCTTCCGCCTCCTGCAGCACCAGGTTGGTCAGGGGCGCGCAGGGAGTGCCCTGAAAACGAAAACAGAGGTTCCACAGCGGCGTCACCGCATAGCGCTCCAACAGGATGGCCGGCGCAGCAGCGAGGATCGCCGCCAGCCCGACGTGCAGATTGCCCGCTTCCACCAGACCGTATCCGAACGCGCCATAAAGCGCAAGCAGACTGAAAATCATGCGGGGCGATGGGATCAACCGCGCGGCGCTCATGGGCGTCTCGCCCGGCGCTCCCTCCGTGGTCGGCGCCTTTGCCGAGCCTTGCGGCTGACCATGGGAAGCGTTTGGAACCTGGCCTCCATGATGCCCATGTCCCATACGTAAGCCGCCATGCGTCGTGTGCCCGGCGATATGGCCCGCAGCATGGCCATGCTTCCCAATTCCTGGGATCGCCATCATTACCAGCCCCGCCAGCCCGATGATACAGAGTATGAGGAAGATAGACATGAAGTGTCTCCCCAAAAAGAACCGATGGTTACAATTTATGTGCTAACTCATTATACAACTAATGGGACCAAAGCGCAAAAGACCGCTCGAACCGCCCAAAATGAAAGAACGCATGGAAAGCAGGATTATACGAGCCACATCCAAAAATCCCGTATTACAGCGAAATCCATACTCTCGCCTGCGCGTAAGGCACAAGATATCATAGTGATGGTACGGCATTTCGATGGGTTCTAAATCTTCCGATGAGTAGTCAGGTTAGGGACACCAAATTCAAAATCCCGAGGTAAATAGAGAAGATCCGGAAAAAAAGATGCCCTCCCGCTCTTTGAATAACTGGCGTACAGTACGTGTAGCTGAGCTTGACGAGATAGAGAATGCACACCGTAAAGTTGGTGGCATTCTTCGCGGACGTCGTTATGCCACAATTCAGATCAATCATGCATACGCCACCCTGGTCTCAGCGCAGTTCCAGGGTTATTGTCGTGACTTACATTCGGAATGCGTGAGACACCTGGTTTCCAAAATTGAGGTGACCGGGATTGCGCCGTATGATCTGCGCAATGTGTTGCAAGAAGAGTTTATTTCGAAACGTAAACTGGACTCTGGAAATCCGAACCCGGGCAATCTTGGTGAGGATTTTAACCGCCTTGGTATTGACTTCTGGACTAAAGTCAAGGCGCATAATTTCAAGAACGCTCAACGGCAGAGTTTGATTCTGGAACTCAATGTGTGGCGAAATGCTATTGCACATCAGAAATTTGCTTCCCTGAGTGGCGGAAGCGGCTCCCTGCCGATAAGTAGAGTACGAATCTGGCGTAAAGCATGTGAGGATCTCGCCGTCGACTTCGACGCCGTCATGTCGGCACACATCGGACTGTTGATAGGCAGTCCACCCTCGTAAGGAGGTGCTTATTCATGGCTCTCGCAAAATCCAATGCTGTGCAGCGTGGCCGAAGCAGGAAGACAGCCTTCAATGTCGGTGACGCCGTCCAGTTTGTGTATATGTCCGCCCCGATTCAGGGGAAAATTGTTGAAGACCGCGGCGCTATTGGAATAGGCGGACGTCGGCTCTATCGCGTGATCGGAAACGCAGGAAGCGTCGAGCGAATATTGGAGCTGTCGGACGAAGAATTACAGAAGGTCAGCAATTAGAGTCAGCGCTTGCCTAGGTAGGACTACCATAACCGGTGAAAGTGGGTTTGCAAGCGTAACTGGAAAGAGGCAAACGACTTGTCACCAGATAATGTAGTCCTACCGCTAACACACCGAAAGGGTGATAATTGACCACGAGTCAGGTTTGGCGAAGGTATTGATAGAATGTGGTAGCTAAGATCGGGTCGAGACTGCATAGCGGGGAGCGCGTTCGTTCAAACGAACGCGCTTCCCTCTTCAGATACCACCGAATTATCTCCGGTGTGGACTCTCTCTACCTCAGGAGCGGCCCGCTTTGACGGTTGCCACGATATGGGCCGCGTCGATGCCGGCGGCGCTGAGCATCTCTTCCGGCTTGCCGGAGGTCGGCATCTCCTTCACGCCGATACGCGTGACGTTCGGATGGAAGTCTTGCTTCCCGCCAAACACTTCGAGGACCGCGTCGCCCAATCCGCCCTCGACCCAGTGGTCTTCCACCACATAGATATCGCCGCCCGCCTCTTTCGCCGCCTGCTTGATCGTCTCGGCATCGATCGGCTTCACGGAGTAGAGATCGATCACGCGCACGGTAATGCCCGCCGCTTTGAGCGTATCGTACGCTTTGAGCGACTCATGGAGGGTGATGCCCGCGCCGATCAAGGTCGCGACATCGTTGTCGGATTGCCGCAGGACCTTGCTGCCGCCGATCGGGAACCGCTCCTCGGGGCCGTAAAGGACCGGCGTCTTTTCACGGGTGGTCCGCATATAGACGATGCCCTTGCGATCCGGCATCTGCGCCACAAGGTGCGCGGTGGTGGTGGCGCAGGAGGGGTAGAGCACCGTGCTCCCATGGACGGCCCGAAGCATCGCGATATCTTCCAGCGCCATCTGCGACGCTCCGTCTTCTCCAATCGAAACGCCCGCATGGGATCCAACGAGATGGATATTCGCCTGGGAGATCGCTCCCATACGGATCTGGTCGTAGGCCCGGCTGAAGAACGCGGCGAAAGTGGAAGCGAAGGGGATCTTCTTCAGCGCCTGCAGCCCCACCGCCGCACTCACGAGCTGCTGCTCGGCGATGTACATTTCGAAGAACCGGTCCGGATACGCCTTCTTGAACTTATCGGCGAACGTGGAGTTGCTGACCTCGCCATCGAGCGCGACGACATTGGGATTTGCGGCCCCGAGGTTTACCAACGCCTCGCCATAGGCCTCTCTAGTCGCGACTTTTGTTCCGAGTTCGAAGACCGGCGGCTCGAATTTACTCTTTTCTCCGCCAAAGACAGAGGTTCCCGGCCGGGGCGGGTTCGGCTTCATTACGATGTCGCACTTAGGGTTGCCGAGCTCCGCAAGGGCTTTCTCCGCGTCCGCCGGTGGAAGCGCCTTGCCGTGCCAGCCCTCATGATCCTCGATAAAGGAAACCCCCGCGCCCTTTTTGGTCTTCGCCACGATGCAGACCGGTCGGTCCGAGTGGACCGCTTCCTGATACGCTTTGTCGATCGCGACCACATCCAGCCCGTCGACCTCGATGGCATGCCAGCCGAAAGCGCGGGCGCGCTCGGCATAGATTTCTCCATGCCATTCCAGCATGGTGGGGCCGCGCTGGCCCAGGCGGTTCATGTCGATGATGGCGATGACATTGTTGAGATGGTAGTGGCCGCCAAGCTCCAGCGCCTCATAGACGCTTCCTTCGGCCATTTCGCTGTCGCCCAGCAGCACCCACACCTTGAACGGCAGCTTGTCCAGTAGTTTTCCGCTGAGCGCCATGCCGATGCTCGCAGGCAATCCCTGGCCCAGCGAACCGGTCGCCACGTCGACCCACGGCAGAATGGGGGTGGGATGGCCTTCGATCCTGCTCCCAAATTTGCGCAGAGTCAGGAGTTCCTGGTCGGAGATAGCGCCGGCGGCCTTATACACGGAGTACAGCAGCGGGGCGGCATGGCCC
>JBBRKX010000497.1:0-4815 GCA_038231675.1 Chthonomonadales bacterium
AAGCCCAACGCTTAGCGAGCGTCCATTTTATCAGGACGTCAGGATGCCCGTAGACGTGCCCTATCTCGATTTTGCAGAAAATATGCCCTGGCAATTTCGCGCGAATTCGGTCGAAATCGACTTTTCGGCCGCGCTTCTAGCTCAGACCAGAATGCTGGAGCTGTAACAGCCCATAGAGTTAAGGTGTCAGAATTATTTTGCGAAATACCCCCGAATTGCCCCTCTATGAAGCATTTTACGTGTCTCCAGGCCTGAAAATACGTAAAAAGTACGGACGAAGCGCATGGATTCAACCCCATTCATTGCGGCCGAAACCGGAATTTTGATGCGTTTGTACAATTTCTTGAGAGTGGATATCCCGGCGATGGGGCATACAAGCGCGACTGAAAATTTATATTGACGGTGATTCCGTCTTCTAGGAAGCGCCAGGAGAAGAAGAGTGCGGCGTATTGGAACAGAATGAGGAAAATAGCGAAAGGCCAAGACAAGGCCACCAGGCCGATACCCGGCAAAACAAAAGTGATGCTTGTTAGCAAGATCACCAGTACCGTACCAACAGCAGCCCGAAATATTAGCCAAGGCAATGTTATACGTGGAGTCATGCTGTTCGCTTCTGTTTCATTCGGTCGGTTTCGGTGGCTTAATTTCCTGACGCTCATGCCCCTTCCGGCTATACTCTCGGATCTTCTTCGCCCGTCCCGCTTGTGCAACCGGCCAACCTTATGAGTGAGACAATTAGATCAGTGCCTAAATTTAAGGCAAACGCGCGTTCGCCTTAAATTGCGATTTAAGCGCCAAAAAGCGTCTTTGTAAGGCATAGATACATTTACAAAATCAATGCGGAACGCATGTTTTGACGCGAGTTGGTGTCTGAATTTTCTGGGCCATTATAGGGTTCTGGCCGATAGGACCGGCTCGGTGTCCCTGGCGGCGCACGCACTCAGCCTCTTTCTCGTTCACGGGATGAGCGAGGGTCGGATGTCTATGGCCATGAAAAACTTCGCCGCCTCCTCGAACCGGGGGCAGCACCCGTGGGGGACGAGAACGCTCCCGCCGTCCTCGTGGACGATCTCCAGGCTGAACTGCAGGTCCGAATGCTCTTCGCAGTACGCCACGGCGCGCAGCCCCGTCTCCGTCTCGTCCATCCACTTTCGGCGGATCTGTGCCTGCTTCACCACGTCCATCCCCTTCTTGTCGTCGAGGTGGATGGTGACGCCGGAGGAGCGTATCGGGCGCTGGGCCTCCGGAAGCGATCGCCACGCCCCGTCGAAGGAGTAGAATGCCGTGAAGGCCATCCCGCTGCAGCAGCAGTCCGGCATGAGGCCTGGGCTCCCATCTGCGTCGAACGTGTCCATCCACGTGCCTGGTGCGCCGTGTGTGGGGCAGACGACGTTGCTCATCCGGCCCGCCATGACCGCTCCGACCCTCCTCAGCTCCTCCATCTGACTCTGCTGGTCCATAGGTCCCTTCTTGTCCCCGCCCGCCTGTGATGGGGAAGTATACCTGCGACGGGAAAAGGATTCCTTTCGAGGTCCTTCCGGCCGCAGTCCCTTGAGGTGTCGGCTTTGCAAAGAAGCATGTTGTTCAATCTGTCACCTGTAGATCAGGTACGGGCGCTTGTGTCAGGGATGGGCTTACCTTCCACATGCTGATTTTCGACGTCACAAGTCTTTAATGCTGTATTAGGGTTGGGTTCTCCGGGCCTGCCCCGATGGGTGGTAGCTGGGCGGGGTGGGTTTGGCTGGATGCTGGCCGCCTTCTTTTCTCCAGCCCTTGGTATCACTTGGAAAAAATGTCCGAGGGTGATGCTTCATTGCAGCGCTTCTCGTCTTGTCTTAGACCATCTCAGTGAACGGCTTCAACGAGCTTTCCATAGTGTTTTAGAGTCGCGTTGGAGTTTAAGCTCCTTACAGAAGAATTGTCTTGGGATAAAAAGATGGCTCCCCTAAAACGATGGTGACTAATTCTCAAAGTAGGGTATATTCTTTAGACATAGAATATGGCAGATCTCCAGAATATTCCGCAAGACCAAACGCTTATTACCCTGATTTCTGAGGCGCTGAACACGCTTCCCGAAGTTCAGGTAAAGTCGGTCGTCCTCGCCGCGCCGTTTTGTCCCGGAAGCGAAATACGAGCTGACTTTGAGGTGCGGCTGGAAGTGCGGGGGCACCCGCTTCGGCTGTTGATCGTGGAAAAAAATTATGCCTCGCCGCGAGATGTCTTGTCTTTTGCAAGAAAGCTGCATGCCTCTCTTCCCGATTCCGAGGCGACTCCTTGCCTACCGATGCTGATTGCTCCTGCGCTGCCAATGAGCAGCCGGGAGATATTACGCGAACAGCAGATTGCGTACGGGGACAGCGGTGGGAGCCTCTATCTCCCTTTTGCGGGCGCTTTGTTTTACATCGATAAGCCCGTGCCCAAAAGCGCCCGCCGCAACACGCGCAATGTCTACAAGGGAAAAGCAGCGCACGTGCTGCATACGCTTCTTCACGCTCCGGACCGTGCCTGGCATGTAAACGAGATGGCCCTTGAAGCCGGCGTGTTTCCTTCCACCGTGCATGATGTCTTTCAGATTTTAGAAGAGCATCTTTGGGTCGAACGCCGGGGAAAGGGTCCTGAGGGCGTGCGGCTCCTTCGCGATCCCGGCGCCATCCTGAATGCGTGGCGAGAAGAATATTCGCTGAAGCAGTACGACGTGCGCTCTTTTTATGGCTGGTCGCAGACGCCAGCGGGCCTTCGCGCCGCGCTGGATTCCGCGATGGAGGAAGCGAAGGCGGAGTATACGCTCACGCTTTCGTCTGGAGCCGAGCTCGTCGCTCCCTTTGTGACAACCGTGGAAAAGTTAAGCGTTCTGGTTTCCGAAACAATGCCGTTTTCTCTCATTAGCGATCGGCTAAAACTTGAACCTGTCGAAGAAGGGGCAAATATTCACTTTTACCTCTCGAAAACCAGGGCGCCCTTTTTATATCGTCGGCGCGTGCAGGAAGTGTGGGTGGCGAGCGACATCCAGCTCTATCTGGATCTATGGGCTTCGCCTGCGCGAGGGAAAGAGCAAGCCGAACATCTTCGGAAAGAAAAGCTCTCCTTCTAAACGTTCCTGCGATAAAAGGGCAAAGCGCGCATTATGAAACCCAAACACCAACACGGATATAGCGCACTGCATACGACTCTTTGCGAGCGAACGCTGGTCACGCTGCTGCGCGGCATCGGTCCGTGGAAAGCAGGCGTCTACGTGATTGGCGGCCTGGCTCCGCGCTATCTGATACCGGCGTCCGAGCAAGAAGAGGGGACACCTGCCCATATCGGCACTACCGACGTGGATCTCTTGCTGAATCTAACACTCCTTACCGAAATCGAAGCCTACAGCAAGCTGGAACAGAATTTAAAAGCGCTGCACTTTGAGCGCGGAAAAAATATCGAAGGCGACCCACAGCATTTTAGCTGGCGGAAAGAAGTGGGGGGCGGCGCCACTGTAGTCGTGGATCTGCTCTGTGATAAGCCGGTTGAGCAGGGCGGGAAAGCGACTCCGATTACGGGTGAAAAGCGTTTGTCCGCGCTTGGAATTCCCGGCGCGTACCTCGCGATGGAAGATTTCATTGAAGTGTCTCTCACCGAAGAGATGCTTGATGGCCGAGGCGTGGCCACGGAAATAGTGCGGGTCGCCAATATCGTTCCGCTTGTTGTGTTGAAATGCCTGGCCTATGATGACCGGGTCGAAGAAAAAGATGCCTACGACATCATCTACTGCCTGACGCATTATAAAAACGGTCCGGAATCTGTAGCTAAAGCGTACGCGGCAAGCCTTCTCCGTCTTCCGGACGATCCGTTGCTCCGCAAAGCGATTGATATCCTCAAGAGCCGCTTCACATCGGATGCAACGCCGGGGTATCGGAAAGATGGGCCCGTAAGCTACGCTCGGTTTCATGCAGACCCAAGCCGAACGGATTTAAATGCCGTGCGGCAAAGAGATGCAGCGGCCGTGGTGGAAGCGTTTCTATCTCATCTCGCTTTAAGACAGGAAGAGACTCCATGAGCGAGCGCGCGTTAACGCAAATTCCGGAACAGGGGCAGATCGCACTTTTGCGCCAGGGGCGATACCTCGTCACGGAAGTGCGCGCGTCTCAGTTATCGGCAGGGAAGGGGAAACCGCAACATCTCCTTACCGCCGCTTCCATAGAAGACGAAGCACTTGGTGAAGAAATTCAAGTCGTCTGGGAAGCCGAAATTGGGGCGCAGATCTTTGAGCGGATCATGTTGCCGTCGCCGGCACAAGGATTTGACGAACCACGTCGCCTCGACGCTTTCCTTGATGCCGTGCGATGGGGCGCTTCCTCCCAGGCTGATGTACGTCAATTACAGGCGCCGTTTCGGAGTGGGATCACGCTTGAAGACTATCAGCTCGAACCGCTCGTGCGCGCTCTCCAGATGCCACGTGTGAATCTTCTGATTGCTGATGATGTGGGCTTAGGCAAAACCATTGAAGCGGGGCTGGTCGCTCAGGAGTTACTCCTGCGGCATCGTGCGCGCCGTATGCTCATCATTTGTCCCTCGGCGCTCCAAATTCAATGGCGTGATCAAATGTGGGAGAAATTCGGGCTGGAGTTCCGTATTGTGGACGCGGCCTTGCAGCGGGAACTGCGGCGTTCCCGTGGCCTTTCCGTCAATCCCTGGGCGCATTTTCCGCGCCTGATTACTTCCATCGACTTTTTGAAACGCGATCGTCCGCTGCGCCTCTTTCGAGAAACGTTACCTGCCGATGGACAACCTGCTTATCCACGTCGCTGGGATCTGCTGAATTTGGACGAGGCACATAAC
>JBBRKX010000498.1:0-4803 GCA_038231675.1 Chthonomonadales bacterium
GAGGATACCATCGTCGCGTGAATAGTAACCCACCCCAGCCGGGCGAACGCCGTATGGAGGCTCGTTATGTCGCTATATCCCACAAAAAGTTTGGGCTGGGATGCAATTCGCTCCCAGTCGAGAAGATCGAAGAGCCGCATCGCCCCATAACCGCCCCGCGCGCAAAACACCGCATCGATTTCAGGGTCGGCGAACATTACGTTCAAGTCCGCTGCCCTCTGGGCATCGGTTCCCGCCAGATAATCGCAATGCGGGGCCTTTGCGAGCGCGTGTTCCCCCACCCGAACCCGGTACCCGCGCGCCTGCAGCAGTTCGACGCCCTTGACTAACTCCTCTTCCGGTACGGGACTGGAAGGCGAGACGACTCCGATTGTATTTCCAGGCTGTAAGCGTCGGTGTTTAAGCAAATTCGTGTTCCAATATCCTATTTGTTCGAGAATTAGACGCCTAAATTATAGCACTCCGGATTTCTCCTTGAGATAGTTCTTACGCAGAACAAAGGTTTTGGGCCTCTCCAGCGCTCTGCCCTCTTAAAACGAAATCTTCGCGCTCCTTCAAATAGGACGATTACTGTGGAAGAAACCAGGGTGGGTCAAATTATTACCTGCTCTTGGCTGTACACATGGAAAGGAAATGCATTGGATCGGATAATTGCAGGGATGGAACTCTCGCTGGCGGAGGTGCTGGCTTCTTTGAGCTATGCGCTGGACCTTACCAGCGGCCAGAGCATGGGGCATGCGCAGCGAACCTGCCTGATCGGTATGCGGATTGGGAAACTGCTGGGGCTGGACGACGATTCCCTGGCCTCGCTCTATCATGCGCTTCTGATGAAAGACGCTGGATGCTCCAGCAATGCCGCCAGAATGGCGGAGATTTTTGGAAGCGACGATATCGCAGCGAAACGCATGGGCAAGATAACCGACTGGAGCAATCTGATCGAGAGCGCACAGTATGTTGCGGCGAACGCGCTGCCCGGCAGTTCCGTGTTGGCGCGCGCCGCCCGAATTCTGAAGATCGTCGCGAATAAAAAGGAAGCGACGGATGGTCTCATGCAATCACGCTGCGATCGCGGCGCGCAAATAGCGCTCTCGATAGGCCTGGGGCAGCAGTCAGCGGAGTGCATTCGGGCGCTTGACGAACACTGGGATGGGAATGGCAGTCCCCGGCACCTGCGCGGCGAAGCCATCCCTCTGCTGGGACGGATCGCATGCCTTGCGCAAACGCTGGATGTCTTCGCGCAAACCTTCGATCTTCCTACCGCGTATGAAGTGCTTCGCAAGCGGTCAGGCACCTGGTTCGACCCTGCTATTGTTGCTGCAGCAGTGAGTTTTCAGAACGATACGGAATTCTGGTCGTCGGTGCGCGAGCGGCCTCAGCAGGCTCTTCTTCGCCTGGACGTTCGCGCGGCGGTCGAAAGCGCCAGCGAAACGCGGATCGATGCCATCTGCGATGCATTCGCGCAGATCGTAGATGCAAAATCCTCGTTCACCGCCGAGCATTCGTTCCGCGTCCGCGACTACTCCGTCGAGATCGCTGAAGCGCTCGGGATTTCCGGGGCACGGCTCACGATTCTGCGCCGCGCCGCGCTGCTCCACGATATAGGCAAGCTTGCCGTCTCCAACAGCATTCTCGACAAGGCGGGAAAACCCACCGACAGCGAATGGGAGGCGATCCGAAAACACCCCTATCATACCCAGCAAATTTTGATGCGCATTACCGGCTTTGAACGTCTAACCGAGGTAGCCTGCGCCCATCACGAAAGGCTGGACGGCAGAGGCTATTTCCGAGGTCTGGACGCTTCGAAACTGGATCTGGATATGCGCATCATTGCGGTCGCGGATGTCTTCGACGCGCTTTCTGCAAACCGCCCTTATCGGGGCGCGATGCCGATGCCTCAGGTATTCGGTATTCTCGACAAAGACTCCGGTACCGGCCTCGATTCGGATTGTATTGCGGTACTGAAAGCCAAATACGCGGATATTGTGCTGTTCCCACCGGTGTCCCGGAGTGCGCTCGCAAAAGCCGCCTGAACGGAGCGAAATCGCCTGTGACATTTTCTTACCCGCTGCTGTCAGTCCTTAAAGGAATATCATTAGGGACTGTGGGCCGTGAGGATAAAGGATGAAAGTTCGACTAAAAGATAAACTTCTGATCATATCAGCCGAAACCGATGAGGAGAAGCTCTCGGTGCAGTCCTGGGCTGCCAGCATGGACGGTCACGCCTTTGTGCTGATCGCTCAGGACGCCCAGACCTTCCGGCTGACGGATATTGGGCCGCGCGGTGAAGCGTGTCGCGAGCCGATCAACGTCACATCGCTTTCGCCCGATCCCGAGATACGGCTCATTTCCAATTTTGCGCACACGCCCTTTGAATTGGATGGATTGCCTTACGCCAGCGTCGAAGGGTTCTGGCAGGGATTGAAGTTTCCGAAGGAGACGGATCGGAAACGCATCGCCGGCCTTTACGGTCAGGAGGCCCGAAAGGCGGGATCGGACTCCCTGGAAGCCTCAACGATCCTATATATGGGCCAATCCATACCCATTGGAACGGCCGTTCACTGGCAGCTTATGTCGCTCGCATGATGGGCCAAATTCACCCAGCATGACGAAGCCCAGGCCGCCCTGCTGAATACCGGCGAGCGCCCCCTGATTCATCGAATGCGCAAAGATAGTCGCACGATTCCGGGGGTAATTATGGCCGACATCTGGATGAAGGTACGGCGCGGCCTGAGCAAAAATGGAACATTGGACGATGCGATGGAGGACGAGGGCGCCTAATTAGGCGCCCTCTATGATCTCAAAATTGTCCGATGCCTCGCGCTTGCCGAATCAGGCCAGGACGCCCTTCATTACTTCCCCCTCCACATCCGTAAGCCGGTAATCCCGGCCACTGTAGCGGTAGGTCAGGCGCTTGTGATCGAGGCCCATGAGGTGCAGTACGGTGGCATGGAGATCGTGGACGTGGGCACGGTTCTCGGTCGCGGCAAAGCCGATGTCGTCGGTAGCGCCGTAGACCGTGCCGCCCTTGACTCCGCCTCCTGCCAGCCACATCGAGAACCCGGTGCTATGGTGGTCGCGCCCTTTCGCGCCCTGCGAAGTGGGCGTAAGCCCGAACTCCCCGCCCCAGATTACCAGGGTATCTTCCAGCATTCCCCGCGATTTTAGATCCTTGAGCAGCGCCGCTATCGGCTTATCGCTTTTCTGCGCGTGGTTGCGATGATTCAAAATGTCGCTATGGTCGTCCCAGGGCTGGCCGTCGCCATAGTAGATTTGCGTGATGCGCACGCCCCGTTCCGCCAGCCTGCGCGCGATAAGGCAGGCGTTCGCAAACTCGCCCTCGCCATACATATCGCGGGTCGCTTTCGATTCCTTGCCGATGTCGAAGGCGTCCTGCGCTTCGAACTGCATTCGGAACGCGAGTTCCAGGGCGGAAATTCGGGCATCGAGCTGCGGGTCGTGGTCGCTGCGGTCCAGGTGCATTCGGTTCATCTGCTGCAGCAGATCGAGCTGTTCGCGCTGCGCGGCAGGCGGGAGATAACGATTTTCGACGTTTCGGAGTATCTTTTTCGGGTCCACATCCCGGTTGTTGATGTGTGTGCCCTGATAGACGCCCGGCAGAAAGCTATTGCTCCAAAGCTGCGGCCCGACGACCGGCTTTCCGGGGCAAAGCGCGACAAAGCCCGGCAGATCCTGGTTGTCCGTGCCCAATCCATAGGTGATCCAGGAACCGAGCGAAGGCCGGATAGGCTGCATGTTGCCGGAATTCATCATCAGCAGCGCTGGTTCGTGGTTCGGGTTGTCGGTCCACATCGAGCGAACCACGCAGATGTCGTCGATACAGCTTCCGACTTCCGGATAGAGATCGGTCATCTCGATGCCGCTCTTGCCGAACCGCTTGGTCTGGAACGGCGACGCCATCAATTTGCCCTGATTCTTGCCGTCGCCGATCTTGACCGCCGCAGGCGTTTGGCCGGAGTACTTTGCCAAGGCAGGCTTAGGATCGAACGTATCCACGTGCGAGGGGCCGCCGTTCATAAATAGGAAGATAACGCGCTTCGCCCTCGGTTTGAAATGGGGAGCGCGCGGGTCCAGCGTATAGTTTCCAGCGCGGGCAGGCGCTGCCGCCTTCACAACGGAACTCGGGGAGGCAAGCGCGGACTCTGCGAGCACGGAGTTCAGCGCAAGCGCGCCAAAGCCGCCGCCTATTCGGCAGAGAAGCTCTCGGCGTGACGGCAGGCGCTGTAGAACTGAATTGTCTATCGGATTATCATTATTCAAAGGTTCTTCTCGTTTCAGGGTTTCTATCGCGATGTCAGTCCACATACAAGAATTCGTTGGCGCTCAGCAGGATCTGAGCGTACTCTTCCCAGCGGCTCAGGCGGCTGACTGGCTGCGGCGCCTTGGCCCCGTCAGAGGCGGCCGGAACTGTGGATGCGCCGGAGACAGGAGCCTTCAGGAATGCCAGGCCGAGCGCGAGTTCCCTATCTATCGGCGGGCGGTTATAGAGAAGCTGGAAGGCACGGCCGATTCGGGCGGCGTCGGTTTCGGTAGAAACGGCGGTCATTCTTGCCGCAAGCGCCTTTGCCTGGCGCACCATAAACTCGCTGTTGAGCACGAAAAGCTGCTGGAGCGGAACGGTGGTCGTCATCCTCGCATCGGTGGTCGCGTTAGGATCGGGGAAATCGAACAGGCGAAGCATGGAGTCCAGATCGTGCCTGCTCACTGCCGCGTAGAAGGTCCGGCGATTGTTATCCGGTGAAGAGAGCGACTGCGAGGGCCCGCCAACCGTCAGATCGAGTTTGC
>JBBRKX010000499.1:0-4767 GCA_038231675.1 Chthonomonadales bacterium
TAAGCGCGATGGACTTCCAATTACCCGAGGGCGCACATGCCGGAAGCGCTCTCGTGACCATCGCGGGGCGACGTATTCCCGCGAAACTGAGCATGGATGCGGCCACATCCCGCGCCGATATCGTCTTCGGGACGCCCATTACTCTGAAGGCAGGCGAAACTCTGGCGATACGCCTTCTCCCGACTGCATGACATCGGGAGTGTGACATTCTTTGGAACAAACGATCCTCAATGCGGCGGGTTTCGTAGCCTTTGAACACGGCGTCTTCGGGCAACGTAGCGGGGTCAACAGAGAGCCGCTGAGTGCGATCGATGACAATCGTGTCGTTCTTGGTGGACTTGCAAGGGCGCGTGGAATCGCTCTTGGGCTTGCGGCGATGCTCCTCGGAAGAGCAATACCTTCGCCAAAATTTCGGCCAAATTGTGGGCATTTCTACGCACATCCGTCTCCAAAGACGCTATTGCGGCATCGAACATGGTGTTCAGCAAGCACCGGGTGCCATTATTGAGTGCTTCGCGCAGTGTACGTTTGTCTCTGATGAGATGTATGGGTAGTCGCAGTTTTAGCGAAGGTATTGGCTTTTACCAAAAGAGCGCTACTATACAGGTCCCGCGATTTCCCCTATCGCGAACTGTACGCGAATATATTCCATCACGACCCTGAGGCAGTGACATGAGCGGCCAATGGAAACAAGCCTTTCTGGGAATTCTCCAATTGCAAATGATCCTTGCACTGGTGCTATTTCTGCCTGCCGGCTCGGTACGTTACTGGGAGGGTTGGGTTTACTGGGCCGTGTTTTTCGTCTGTAGCATGGCCATCACACTTTATTTTCTTCGGTACGATCCCCGCCTTATCGCGCGACGACTCAAGGCGGGGCCAGGCGCCGAAAAGGAAAAGAGCCAGAAAGCCATCCAGGCTATCGCCGGCGTTTTGTTCTGTGGGGTGCTCGTTGTTCCGGGCCTGGATCATCGCTTCCACTGGTCGTCCCTGCCGCCCCTCGCAGTTGTGGCTGGAGAGGGCCTGGTGGTGCTCGGTTTTCTGCTCATTTTCCGGGTGTTTCGTGAGAATAGCTACGCGTCCGGCATCATCGAGGTGGCGGATAACCAGAGAGTAATCGCGACGGGGCCATACCGTGTCCTTCGGCATCCGATGTATGCAGGCGCTGTGCTCCTTTTTCTCGGCACGCCGCCGGCGCTCGGCTCTCAGTGGGGATCGCTCTTGGTCCCACCGCTTTTTGGCATTCTTGCGGCGCGGCTTCTTGATGAAGAGCGCTACTTATCAATCCATTTGTCAGGGTACCAGGAATACTGCCGTCGAGTTCGATACCGTTTAATTCCCTTCGTCTGGTGACCACACAGGTAAACTGTGGAAGGATGCAGGAACACATTGGAGAAACCATGATGTCAAAGGCAACGACTTCTCTTCCTTCAATACCTTCGCCAAAACGGGAGGCGAATCAGGGATGTTTTGACAATTAACCCTGGCTGCGCCGGGCCGACATGGTCCTTGTCGGGAAGCGCATTACCCTTCTATACCGCAGTGGTGGGCCTTTGGGGTGACGCCGCGACCTACGCTGGACGGCGGGCCGCCTATCTGGTGAACCTGATGCGCCTGCCGGTGCAGGTCACGCTGCGCTGGCGCACCGGCGGGGCCTGGCCGCGCGATCTGCGGACCGGAGCCCCGGTCCTGACGCGATGGACACTCGCCCCGAGGCAGCTTGTGTTCGCCGCCTACTGAGCGCCGGAGCCTGAATGATCTACTAAGGCGTATCCAGCGGGGGAGCCGTCATGCGCCGCCATTCCGTGATCTGACGCAGGTGATAGGTGTCATGGAGCGATATCAGCAGGGCCTGCGCCTCCAGGGTGATAAGCCCAATTTCAGGTCGGTTACCGGAGCGAAGCCAATCGGCCGGACTACGCGAGTGTAGGAAGGCGACGGTCTGCGTCCGGCGCTCTCGAAAGTGCTTGCTCTGCTCCAGCGGATTGGAGCCGGCGTAGTTATGCTCGGTGGCCCACTGCCACTCATCGTATCCCTCCAGAACGGGCGTCTCTTCGCTGCAGATGCGCTTCATACGGGCTAAGAAAACTGTCTCCCACTCGGCGATATGTGCCATCACCTCGCGTATCGTGAAGCGCTCTGGATCAGGTCGCAGGTCCGCTTCGGACGTGGTCAGCCCTGCCAGAAGATGGTCGAACAAGTCCGGGGCGCCCTCCAGGGCCGTCATCAGGTAACCTCGCCCATAGGGAAACTCAATCAGCATCGTTCGCTCCTCTATTCTTTGTGCCCCGCCAGAGTGTCCAGCATGCATGCGGCTGTTCATAAATACAAAGCTGTCTGGTGGTTGGTTAGACAGTTTCAGCCGCAAGACGACCCTGCTAGCCATGGCGCGGAGGGTTTCTCCGATGTAGGGACACGGACATGAAAGGGTAGTTCACCGCGGCAACGCGCAAAGAGAGGGTAAGGACAGTCCTGTCCTTACCCTCTGCAAAGGAGCAAATATAGGGATACGGGGAATCGAACCCCGGTTACCGAGCTGAGAACCCGACGTCCTGACCGCTAGACGATATCCCCAAGTTCTGGGAGATATATTATCATACTTCCCGCCTGGTGTCAAGGTGGAAATTCAGGTCGTTCACATCAATAATCAGTTCAGCTTCGTTCGGGATTGACAATCCTTCCATTTTTCAAATCAACATCAACCTGGAGTACTTCGTTCTCTGGTGCGCTCCAGCCACTCATATGGCATAGCTTGTCGTCCGTCCATTCAATCTTCAAGCCATCGGTGGCCAAATTTTCAGAAATCCATTCAATACCCTGTTCTCCTACCGCACATAAATTCGAGTAATCATTAAACAATAATTTCCCCATGTCGGGCAACGCAACCACATCACAAACAGGGTCAATATTTGGCATGAAGTAGTTCGCCGGGTCGCGTACATCCACAATATAGATGCTTCCCTCTGAAACTACACAAAGTTGGTTCGGATTCGGGCAGGCACAAAATTTTGTATAACGGCCCATTCCCCGTACAAAAGCTCCCATCCACTCTTTGCTCCCATCAGGCTCCACGAATACGAGCAAGCCCGACCCTGTTTTTCTGCCCATGTTATGAGGAAATGGGAGGATCTCTCCTGAACCATCCCCAGGTAGTTCGGGCCAAGCATTACAAAGGTAGGCTGGTTTGAATCCAAGGTTTTCAAATTGGTTCATTGTTCCTGCTCACTGATCCTTCCGCTTTCCACGCTATCCGCTTTGCCGCGCTTCATCAAATCAATGCGGGATATTTTGAGGCATTTCTCCGATTGGCAAGTAGAGAAAGGTAGTCTCACACTAATCTGGCACGCAGGGGATCTTCTCAAGCTTGTGTTGCTTCCTTGTCTTTCTGCTTGCCTTTCATAGGGCTTCATTCTCCTGCCGCCGACATCACGTTCTGACCAGGAATTTCAGAGGAAAGTTGCGTCAGGCAGTTCTACTCACGTCAATCTTGTGGAAGTGACGCATCGATAGAATTTCTCGATCTTGAGAGAATGAATTTTCCCGTCCCGGCCAGATGATCGCCCGACAGGTCGACAGCCTCAACCGTGTCCTCTGGCATAGTGTTCTGGGCGCGAAGGCTTTCTATCCGTTGCCCCTCCATCGTGGACTTCTGACGTCAGATGGAACGTCCGTTCTGCCGGCGGCGGAAAGCGACGGTGAATAGGATTCTTGATCCAAAACCGTTTGCCGAACCATCGCAAGCCGACGACAAAACTCATTCCCCATCATACTGCTAAGAGATATCGGCAACGTACCCCGCATCAGAGAGCAGGCGGATCAGGGTAACAGCGCTTCATAATTAGTAGTAATTCTTAGCATTGACATTTCTAAAGCGATCCGCACATACTGCTTATGTGGGGGCGACCTGAGGTGTGGCAACGTCAGAGCTGATACCCTGACCTCAATGAAATACTTCCGCACAAACACGGCTCCAGGGCATGTGCGATGGCAGGGGATGGGGTTGCTTATGCCCCCGTCGCATCAGGAAGTCAGCCCTGTTATCCGCATACGTCCTGGGAAGATATCGAAACCTTTTATCCGCAGGGTGCTTCGGTATTCGTGATGGGAACGATGATAAGAATTACCCGTTCCCCAGCATTCAACCTGGACGGATTTGCCGATTTCCTCTATGCGCTTATGGACGGGGTTACTCCCATTAGCTAAAATAGTCACTGCGCGGACTGCTTGTTCGCCTGTTTTTACGTGAAAGAGCTCTATCATGAAACGGATTTGTCATCATCTGATGTGTGTTCTTTTCGTCACGATTATGCTGGCACATGCGGCGGCTCCCGGGCACGCGCAGAAATACCGTTACTCTTTCCAGATTGGCGCGCCCCTGCCTGGACAGCTCCGCTCTCCTGGGGGTGTGGCCGTAGATGGCGCCGGAACCATCGTCGTCGCCGATGCAGATAACAACCGGATTCAGGTCTATGACAACCAGGGCAATGTCCTCCGAAAATTCGGCAGCCTGGGAGCTGGAGACGGGCAGTTCAATTCCCCGCGTGGCGTGACCCTGTGGGCCGGCAACATCATCGTCGTCGATAGGGGCAACGACCGCATCCAGGTGTTTGACGGCCAGGGGAACTTCATCCGCAAGTTCGGCAGCGCGGGCGGTGCAAATGGACAGTTCAGCGCCCCCGGCGGCGTGGCGACAGACGCAAAGGGCAAGATATTTGTCGCCGACGCGTACAACAACCGAGACCAGATTTTAGCCCGTCATGGAAACTGTAA
>JBBRKX010000500.1:0-4758 GCA_038231675.1 Chthonomonadales bacterium
AAACACCTTGCTTCCAACAATCTTCACCAATACCCTGATCGGGAGCGCGGACCTTGGCTGGCAGGTGGTTGGAACACCGGATATAACCGGAGACGGGCAACCCGATGTCGTTTTTCAGCACACGAACGGGGATATCTATTACGCTCCTACGTCCCATTCAGGGAACGACATTGGGATTAGTTTCCCGAATAATTTCGCGGACAATTATCTCATTCGCAATATGGACCCGAAGTTCAAGCTCAAGGGATTCATCGATATCAATGGGGATGGAGTGCCGGACATGATCCTTCAGAACCAGTCGACGGGTGATATCGTGTATGGTCTTATGGGCAAGCCCGTTGGAGGCAAGGCAGTTGCTCCCAAGGTATTTGGATACCTTGCGCATGGAGTGGACGTGCATCAGCAGATCGTCGGTATCCACTAAACCCTGTTCGTTCCGTGTTTGCTTTAGGGCTCCCCGCATGGGGAGCCCTTTTTCCTGTCTGACAATCGAACAAAGTTTTCGCTATTCCCAATCTCTTTTAGCCCCAACGATTAATAGCATCTCTTAGTGAGCCTCGTGTCCAGCAATGGCTGTATTTGTGTCTACTTGTCAGACTTCCGCCAAACGAATAAAATAAGAGTTCATTCTATATCTAGAGAAGAGTTATCGGTGGCATACTAAATAGCGACTGATTTGGATGCCGAGAACGCAACGGGCGGAGAATTAGCCGGGTGCGCCGCATACCATTTGGATGCCGGCCGTCTGACGAGATCGCCCGATCGTTCTCAAAGTTTTGATACGCACGAAAAGGCGAGGCAACGAGGTAAATGGCGAACGTCGGCGATTTTGTACATCTGCATTGTCACTCGGAATTCAGTTTGCTTGACGGCGCCAACAGGCTCGATCCGCTGATCAAACGGACGGCGGAACTAGGCATGCCTGCGCTCGCGCTTACCGATCATGGAGTGATGTACGGAACCGCCGAATTTTATTCGAAATGCAAGGCGAACGGCGTCAAGCCCATCCTTGGCGTCGAGGCCTATGTCGCGCCGCGCAACCGCAAGCAGAAAGAACCGCGTCTGGACAACGCGGCCTACCATATGGTGCTTCTGGCCCGGAACAATCAGGGTTACAAGAACCTTTTGAAGCTGACCTCGATCGCGGCATTGGAAGGGTTCTACTATAAGCCGCGTATCGATCGCGAACTGCTCGAAAAATATCATGAAGGCATTATTGCCACGAGCGCGTGTCTGGGCGGCGAAGTGTGCTCTTCTTTAATGCGTGGCGACTATGAAACGGCCCGAAATGCCGCCGGTTACTACCGCGACCTTTTCGGCGCGGATAATTTTTATATCGAGCTACAGAATCATTCCCTGCCGGAACAGATTCGCTGCAACGTGGATCTGCTCAAGATCGCGCACGAGCTGAAGCTTCCTATTATCTGCTCCAATGACGTCCACTATCTGGGTAGCCAGGACGCCAATGCACACGACATCCTCCTCTGCATCGGAACCGGCGCCGTCGTCACCGATACAAACCGGCTGAAGTATGCCACGCAAGAGTTTTATCTAAAGGATGCGCGGGAAATGATGGAGCTCTTCCGCGAGCATCCCTATGCCGTGGAGCAGACGCTGGAGATCGCGGAACGCTGTAATGTCGACCTGGAGTTCGGCCGTTGCCCCATGCCGTCGCCCGGCATTCCGGACGAGTACACCCCGCACCAGTACTTGACGAAACTCTCCCAGGATGGGCTCGAACGTAAGTACAACGGCAAGCCTTCCGACATAGTCCGTCAGCGGCTCGAGTATGAGCTTGGGATCATTGAGAAGACCGGGTTTTCCCAATACATCCTGATCGTGCGGGATTTCGCGATATTCGCCGAGCAAAAAGGTATTTTCTTCGGCGTGCGCGGCTCTGCGGCCGGCAGCCTCTGCTCATATCTCGTCGATATCACCGATATCGATCCCGTGGAATATGGCCTTACCTTCGAACGCTTCCTGAATCCTGAGCGCGTTCAGATGCCCGACGTCGATATGGACTTTGAAGACACGCGTCGCCAGGAAGTCATCGAGTACGTCACCAAAAAGTACAGCCCGAATCAGGACGATCCCACCGAGGCGCGCGTGGCGCAAATCATCACCTTCGGAACGCTCGCGGCGCGGGCCGTGCTGAAAGATGCGGGCCGTGCGCTTGGCATGCCGTCGGGCGAGGTGGACAAGCTTTCGAAGATGATCCCCCAGCTTCCGCTCGGAATGACCATCGATAAAACGATGGAAGCCAACCCGGAGTTTAAAAACGCGTATGTGCGCGACCCGAACGCGCGTAAGTTGATCGATAGGGCAAAGAGCCTGGAAGGTATTTCCCGGCACGAGAGCGTACACGCCGCCGGCGTGATCATTTCCCATGATCCACTCGTCGACTACACCCCGCTTACGCGCTCCGCCGACGGGGGTTGCGTCACGCAGTACGCGGCGAGCATGCTCGAAAAGATCGGGCTGCTCAAGATGGACTTCCTGGGGCTTATCAACCTTTCCATCCTTGGTCAGGCAGTTCAGAATGTGGAGAAATCGACGGGGATCAGGCTTGATGTGCGTAAGCTGCCTCTGGACGACGCGAAAACTTATGAGCTTCTGGGAAATGGGGAATGCGTGGGCGTCTTTCAGCTGGAGTCGCCTCAAATGCGCCGCTATGTCCAGGAACTCAAGCCGACCAGCGTGCGCGACGTCGCGGCCATGGTTGCCCTGTACCGTCCGGGACCGATGGCGCATATTCCGCGTTTTGTTCGATGTAAGCATGGGCTGGAGAAGATCGAGTATCCGCACCCGTGGCTCGAGGAGATGCTTAAAGAAACGTATGGGGTTATCGTCTACCAGGATCAGGTCATGCTCATCGCCCAGATCATCTCCGGATATACGCTGGGCCAGGCCGATATTCTCCGCCGTGTCATGGGTAAAAAGAAGAAAGAGGAGATGATCAAGGAGCGCGAAAACTTCCTCAAAGGCGCAAAAAACAAAGGCGTCTCGGAGAAGAAAGCGAACGAGATCTTCGACCTTATGGAGCCCTTCGCGGGATACGCGTTCAATAAAGCGCACGCTGTCTGCTACGCCATGGTCGCCTATCAAACGGCTTATCTTAAGGCGAACTATCCTGTGGAGTACATGGCGGCGCTTCTGGCCTGCTTTATCGAGAAGAGCGATAAATTGGTCACTTGCATGGACGAATGCAAACGGATGGGCATCGCCGTTCTCCCCCCGGACATCAATGTGAGCGATTCGGACTTTACGGTCGATGGGAAAGCGATCCGGTTTGGCCTTGCCGCGATAAAGAATGTGGGGAAGGCCGCAGTCGATGTCATTTTACGGGTTCGGCAAGAGGACGGCCCCTTCAAGTCTTTTGCGGACTTCTGCCATCGCGTGACGGCGCCGGAGGCGGGTGGGGTCACGCGTGGCACCATGGAAGCGCTCATTCAATGCGGGGCGTTCGCGACGCTGGCCGGACACGATAACCGACGCGCACTGGTAACCGCGGTGGATGATTGTCTTCAGTCGGCGACTCGGACGCATCGCGACAAAAAGATGGGGCAGGGGTCGCTTGCGGACATGTTCGGCGATGACACCGACGCGACCGTGGAGGAAGCCTTCGTCATCCCGAATGTGCCTGAGTTTTCACGTGATCAGCTATTGGGATTTGAACGGGAACTGTTGGGGCTGTACCTCTCCGACCATCCTCTACAGGCGTTCCATTCTCATTTCGAAAAGCGAAATTGCCTTAAAGTGAGCGAACTCCCGGAGGTTGCGGATCGGACGGAGGTGTTTCTCGGCGGGATAATCACCAGCATCAAACCCTTTACTTCGAAAAAGTCGGGCGAGCCCATGGCCTTTTTCAACCTCGAAGATATGACGGGCCAGGTTTCTTGCACGATGTTTCCGTCCACATTTGCGAACCATGGACACCTCCTGGAGAAAGATAAGATCGTCATCCTGCGCGGCCGGGCAAGTCATCGGGAACGGGTGCGCGAAGACGATGACGGAGGCCATATCGTGGAGATTCTTGCCGAGGAGATCACTTCCCTCGGAGGAGGCGCCGCCGCTGCGAACGCAGGTCCGCACAGCATTCATATTCGGCTGGACGCTTCCCGCAGAAGCATGGTGCGCTACCTTAAGGAGACGATCGAAAACCATCGTGGGAACGGCGGTGCGCAGGACGTCTGGCTGCATGTCCCTGAAGCGGGAAAGATGCACGTCGTGCATACCTCGCTGAAGGCGGAATTCAATGATGGCTTTCGAACGGCCATCGAGCACTTCATAGGCAAGCAATGCATCTGGGTGGAGTGAGCGCCGAAAGATCAAAAACGCCGGCCGGATAGCCTGGTGAGAGGAGATGCCGGCGTCGCTTCTCAGCCGTCGCCACCAAGCACTTGCCGCGCCATACGCCGATATCCCTCGCCAAGCAGATCCGTCATGTTGCGTACATCGTCCCCATTGTAGGCAAGCAATGTGTCGAGAGAAGCCTGGCGCCCCCGGCGGTACTCATTCCAGAGGCGGACAGCATCCCAACCGGATAGCCCCGCCGTCCCGGAGGAACGCTGAATGCCCATCTGAACCTCGATACTTTTCAGACCGCCGCGCAGGCCAAGGCGCTTGTAAAGATAACACAGATCGACGTGCAGATGAGGGAAAGGGAGATTCGGGAAAGACCTCTTGAGAAACGGAATGTCGAACCCGGTTCCGAAAAAGGTCACCAGCATGGCTGCTTCCGATAAAGCTTCTGGAAAC
>JBBRKX010000501.1:0-4757 GCA_038231675.1 Chthonomonadales bacterium
GTCCGCCGCAGAGGTTCCGCCCGGATGCGTTCCCACCCCATCGGACCCGATGCTCGTCCAGGGGTACCGCATCACCGTGGCGATATCCTCTTCTCCCATGGAAAAATTAACCGCGCTCACATATCCGCCCGTCTCGGCAATCAGGTCCAGGACGAGATCGATGGGATTGCTTCCCGCAGCCTCGGAAAGCGCGGCGATCGATTCGCCCTGAAGCTCGGGCCTGCCCCTGCATACGCCGATGCGCATCAAGCGCCACGGAGAATCCGCGTCGAGCCCCTCCCAATCGGGATGACTTGCGCGGATCTCTTGTGCTATTTTGGCACGCTGGGCCGGCTCGGTAAGGCGCGCCGATATCTCTTCGCTGGAACCCGCCAGCGCCCATCGAGGTAAAGTCTGAATGCCCAGCCCGGTCATGAAGGCGGTGTAAGGATACTGATCCAACTGGACGTCGATGCCCCGATCCCTCGCCTGGTCCACACGCTGCAATGTTTCGCGCACCTTGCCCCAGTTCGCCTTGCCTTCCGCCTTATGATGTGAAAGCTGAAGGGCGATGCCCGCGCCTTCGGCGACGTTCAACGCTTCCTGAACCGCCTCGACAAGCAGGTCGCCTTCGTTACGCAGATGGGTCGCATAAATGCCGCCATGCGCCGCCGCCACCCGGCATAGGTCCGTAAGCTCCGCCTCGTCGGCAAAGCTCGACGGAGGATATTCCAGCCCGGAAGAAATTCCCCATGCCCCGGCTTCGAGCGCCAGCTCCAGTTCGCGGCGCATCGCGGCCATTTCCGTTGCATCCGGCCGGCGGTCTTCGATTCCCATGACCCGTTTGCGCAGCGTCCCCTGCCCGGCAAGAGGCACGTAATTGGTGCCGAACCCACCGGACTCGACCACGTCGAGATGCTCCCGAAACGACTTCCAACGTATCCTTGCCCCATGCGCCGCCAGTGCGCGCATTTCAAAGGCGAAGCGATCTTCTTCCAGGGCAAAGCCAATACCGAACCCGCAATTCCCCACCACCTGCGTGGTCACGCCCATCGCCAGGGCGCTTGCCTGTCCCGGATCGAACGTAGCGGAAATATCGGAATGGGTATGAATATCGATGAATCCCGGCGCAACGAATCGGCCTTTGGCCGGAATGACAAGAGAAGCGTGCGCCGTGGAGAGATCGCCGATGAAGCGAATACGATCCTCGACGATGCCGATATCCGCCTGAAAGGGCGCCGATCCGGAGCCATCGAGAACCGAACCGCCCGATAGGATCGTATCGTACTCTCCCCCGGAGTCCCCCTGCTCTGCCGCCATGCATCACCGTCCTTCCCGCCCGCATTATAGCCCTATGCACGCGATTGCGTCAAGCGAAGCTGGCGACCATTGCTGCCCTTATCTTCCTTCGCGATGGTTCGCGCCCTAAGACTGTGCGGGCGCGAACCTCAAACCTTAACAATGGCTTAATCGGATGATAATGCCCGCTTAACATGAGAGGATTACACTTTATTTGGAAGTTGTTTAAGCCGCTTCCAAAAAATTGGCTTCGCCAGGCCATGCAACGAAACAGACCGGACTCCAGGACGAAAAAAACGGTCGCCTGAGATGTAAACGTGCTTTTTGTTTTAGTGAGAGGGTTCATGCAACCCGAAGGAGACACAACATTGAACAAATTACAGAACAAAAAGGGGTTCACGCTGATTGAACTCCTCGTGGTGATCGCAATCATCGCGATCCTCGCCGCTATTCTCTTCCCAGTTTTCGCAAAAGCGCGCGAAAAGGCCCGCCAGACATCCTGCCTTTCCAACCTCAAGCAGATAGGCACGGCGACGGCGATGTATGTTCAGGATTACGATGAAACCTTTTATCCGCATCGTATGAACTCCGGAGTAGGATCGAATCCATTCTTCCAGAGCGGCCAATATCCGTCGATATCGGGGTCGGCCCAGAATAAAGTCTTCTGGATCAGCCTCCTCAACCCCTATACGAAGAACAACCAGATATTCGTCTGCCCTTCCAATTCGGGTGGATGGTTCGGCGCAAACGCCGATGGCGTGAAGTGTGGCGCTTCGGACAATAATAAGGCTGCGGGATGTGGCGGCATAGGTTACGGCGGACAGAACAGCTACGGCCACAACGACACCTATATGAGCCCTGCCGGGCAATATTCGGACGTGAACGGCAACCCCGGCGGGGTCAACCTGGCGGGCGTTCCCCGCGTCGCCTCCATCGTTCTCGTCACGGATGCCACCTATTATGGCGTTGCGGCGGACGTCTCGAACCAGTCCGGCCTGCTCAACACAGCCCATTGCACCGATGGAAGCTGTGCCGCCGAAACGAACCTCGCGAACGGCTTCGGCGGTCAGTATGTGAACTACTGGCGCAATATCGGCAATGCCAAATGGAGTTGGAACGGCGGCGCTGCCATGGCCCCCGATCCGCAGGCTTCGATCGATGCAGGACAAGCCCGCCATAGCAGTTTCATCAACTGCCAGTTTGTCGATGGGCACGCCAAATCGGTTCGTTATGAGAAGCTCGTTGGCGATGTTTGCTACTGGACCACCGACATCGAAGGTTCGCACCCCGCCTGCAACTGATCTCCGCAACACAGAAATGGACAGGGAGCGTGCAGCCTCACGGTTGCACGCTCCCTTTCCATATTTCCAGGACCATCCGCATTCGCCGCCTGTTATGCCTGAAACGCTCCGACAGCCTGATCCCTACTTTCCGAAATATCGAAGAGGCGATGCATGCGCGTGATCTGAAAGACCGTTTTAACCGACTTCGACAGTCCAAACAGCTTTAAGTCCCCACCCGCTTCGCCAAGACGCCGCAAACACCCTAAAATCGCCCCAAGACCGGAGCTATCGACGAAGGTAAGGAAGCTCATATCTAGGATCACACGCCGGCTCGCCTCGATGATCGGTGCGATGTTACTTGCGAACTGCCCGGCATTGCTCGCGTCCAGATGCTCGCCTCGCAGCACGACAATGGTGATATCGTCAACAGGTTCCACCAGCAGGTCCATCTCGTTAACTCCCTTTCAAAGCGCGTGAAGCGCCTTTCTTACCCTATCTGACGCATAGTGCCCAACCGGTTCGTTCGGGTCTTCCTTAATATTAAGCCTCATCCAGCGCTCCAATGCGCAGTAGCACGCACGTCAGGTCATCCTTGAACTTCGGCGCATGCGCGAACTCCTCCACCGCCTCACGAATCGTCACGAGAAGCCTCTCCAGATCCGCATGCCGGTTGTCGACAAGAAGACGCCTCAGCCGCTCGGTTTCAAAAGGCTCGCCATCGCTGTTTTGCGCTTCCGTCAGGCCATCCGAATAAAAACAAAATAAATCGCCGGACCGGATCGGCGCGGACCATTGCCGGTACTCCTCGAGTTTGCAGCATCCAAGCGGCAGGTTGTCTCCCTCAAGCTCTTCGATACCCCCGTCTTCCGCATGCACGCACAGTGTCTTCATATGTCCACAGTCCACAAAGCGGACTTCACGGCGCTCGAGATCGAAGCGCATATAACAAAGCGTCGCGAAATACTGCAATCCGATGAACCGGGCCGTTACTTCGCTATGCACCCGATTGACGATCATCTCGGGTTCCGGCAGCGACCGATCTCCGCCGGAAACGTAAAGCAAGTGGCTCAAGGCGTGCAGCAAACGGCTCTTGATCGCCGCGCCCACCAGCGCTGCGGGCACTCCCTTGCCCATCACGTCGCCTACGATAACGTCCAGGCAATCGTCGCCATGCCGGAGAAAATCGTAAAAGTCGCCGTCGATCCACTGGGAAGGCACGGTGAACGCGCTCACGGATATACGCGGAATATCGGTTGGCGGCTGCCCCAGCAACAGCGTCTTTTGAATCCGCGCTCCAATCTCGGACTCGCGCAGGCGCGCCAGCGCCAGTTCCTCTTCAGCCCGTTTCCGTGCGGTGATATCGACGACGGTCCCCTCATATCCCAGGAGAATCCCGTCGACGCTTCGAATCGCGCGGGCGTTTTCGCTGATCCAGATCGGGCGGCCATCTTTTCGCAGGATCTCGGCCTCGAACCCCCACACGGCATCCTGCTCCTGGAGAAGATTACGAAACGCGGTACGACGGGTGGAATCACAATAGAGTTGTCCCTGAATGTCCGTGAGCCCCACGATGAGTTCGTCCGGCGAATCATATCCATAGATGCGGGCCAGCATGGGATTAGCCAGCAAGTACCGTCCTTCCGGCGTGGTCTGGAAAATCCCTTCCACCGCGTTTTCAAAAAAGGATCGAAACTGAGCCTCGGATGGATGAAAATTTTCGACCGGCTGCGTGTCCGACAACAAGCTCATGGGAAAACCACCTCCCCCGACACGTTCTGCGCGATGGCAAGGAAAACCAAAAAAGCGCACGGATGAGAATCCGTGCGCCCGTCGACCGGGTGATTACCGCCCGGACGCCAAACGGGCGTCGCCACACAACCGCACATGTGGACGACGCCAGTGTCGCGACAAGCCGTTCGATAAACCTTGGAAAGATTTAATTGTATAGTAGCATACCCCGGCCGACCGTCAGAGTCAAGCCCCGATCTTTGAGATCGGTTGGCTCAAGGATGAGGAGTGATGGCAATTACCGTGATGGTGTCGGCATCAGGACCATAATACCAGAATACGCGATAGGCTGAAGCCGTTTGGTTTTCGACGTAACTCTCGAATACTTTCTCTTTGTTGGGGCCCTCTAAAGAATGATAACCATGGGTATGTAATCCTTGATGCCGGATATTGGTTTCCATAAGCCCA
>JBBRKX010000502.1:0-4756 GCA_038231675.1 Chthonomonadales bacterium
AGCCTACGATCGCGCCGAACAGGAAGGCATCGTGCAATTGACGCAGGCGGCGGGATCCGTCACCATCGTCCACGTTCTGGAGCTGATCTCTCGTCTCAAGCAGCTGTGCAACTACGATCCCAGCAGCGGAGAGTCGGGCAAACTGGCGGACATTCTTGAGCGGATGCGCACTCTGGTCGCGGAAGGACAGCGCGCCCTCGTCTTTTCTCAGTTTACCGATGACATGTTTGGCATCCGGCGGCTCGCGGAAGTGCTTCGAGAGTTTCAACCTCTGACGTTCACGGGAAGTATGAGTCTCCGCCAGCGTGCCGAGATTGTAGAGCGCTTCCTCTCCCACCCACAATACAAAGCGCTGCTTCTCTCATTGCGCGCCGGAGCGCAAGGGCTGAACTTGCAGACCGCCTCCTACGTTTTTCACTTCGACCGCTGGTGGAACCCCGCCATCGAGGAGCAGGCGGATGGGCGGGTGCATCGTCTGGGGCAGACCTATCCTGTCACGATCTATCGGTATATCTGCGCCAACACCATCGAGGATCGCATCGACGCCAAACTGCGCGAGAAACGCAAGATGTTTCAGGACGTGGTCGAGGATGTCAGTCTGGACATCACCAGTTCCTTGTCCGAGCGTGAGATATTCGATCTGATCGGGATAACCGCGCCGCGCAACGTACATAGAAGCTAATGCGTTAGCCAAAGAATTCACCGATCGAAATGAATAACGGCCCGATTGGCGTAGCTCTCAGCTAACGGATACATATTTCGCTGTCGTAATGGCTGATTGGTGCGTTCTTCCAACAGCAATAATGCACATGTCAAAAAGAAAAATAAACCCTCTTACACGCGACTTCTACGAAAGATATATCCGGTTTAGCGAGATCTTGCATAACGCATGGATTACGTTTAAGGTCCAGGATGAGGTTGTGAGAATCATCGAAACCCAGAGTAATGCCGAACCATTACGGTCCAGCATCATTCTGGAGACGGCATCACCCGTAAGTGCGGGGAATCGGGCGCCATCGCGAATCCCTGGCAATAACCTTCCTGGGATTGTGCGAAGAGCGTTCAAGAGCGATATGCCAGTCTCAATATTACTGAACGCGATTGGTCTCTTTGAGGCGCTAATAGGTGATGTGGCGCGGATAGCCTATGTATCTGAGCCCGAAAGATTCTTGCTCAGAGGATTTAATAAGACGGGCGATGTGGAGAACGTTGGAGAAAAGGAAAACGTTAAACTGCTAGAAACTTTGATCAATTCAACAACAAGGGAGGAAGCTATTGAAAGGTATGTGGAGGAGCGTCTGCGTGGTATCTTCTACGGTAATCCGAGTGATCTATTTGATAAGAACCGGTTAGGCTTCGACCTATACAAGACAATGGCGACCAAATGCAAGGGTGAGATTAATCTTTTCAAAGAGATTACTGCGCGACGAAACGTCATTGTTCATAACCTTGGTCGGATTGACAACAAATACGTCCGAGAGATTAAGGGCACGGATTTTAATCCAGGCGATAAAGTGACCGTAGACGCCCAATATCTATTCGACGCTTTAAGAACACTGAATATTCTTGCGGTACATTACGTAAATGCCGTCTCAATGTGTACAGTACATGAGCCACTTCCCTCTCGCCGTACCGCTCACATTATATCGGCATAAAAGAAGGCGACCAACCAGTGTTAGTCGCCTTCTTAAGACCCCTCCACCCTACTGTTACCAGTAGGGAGCTCACCGGAGCCACCTTCCATAAGGGAAGGTAGGGGAGTTGATCTTCAAATTTACGCTTGACGCAAGTCCCAGCCTAAAACTGTGACAGTTGCGTTTAGCTATCTGAATTGTATCTTGAATTTTTGATTTTGTCAAATAGAAAAACTGGATCTGGCAGCTGATTCAGTTACACTTTTCCACGCACTTCAAGTCCTCGTTTGCTAGAACGCCATTTTTCGACGCCCAACGTTCGGAGTTTAGGTAAGTCCGCTAAAAATGCAGGGTATACGCGTGTTCGACCCACTCATGGCAATCTCAAACGGATGCGTTTCTTGCGGCTTTCTCGATGCATGTGCATGCTGGCGTGAGGCTCTCGATTTCCAGACGGAAAGTTTCGCATACGGCGGCTTGCGGAAGTGCTTCGAGAGTTTCAACCGCTGACGTTCACTCGGTCTCGGCGCCATTCCAAGCAATGAGGGCTCCATGAACAGAGGTACTTTTGCGGCGATCATCAGCAAGGTTCGCATCGAGCCTATAGAGGAAAGGCAGGCCCAGTGCGGCTACTCCCGCTGCGGGAAGCATGAGAAATCCATCGAAGCCGGTATCGATCACAAACTCGACCGCAAGATACCGCCCATCCGGTAAAACCATCTGGACATCTATTCTCGGCTGTCTCCCATGGACCTTACCATTCACCGGTCCGCAGTCCGTGTCAGCGCACTGCCAACTGCGAAGACCGCGTCGAAGCCGATGCGAATCGCGAAGAGGTTGTAGGGATCCGTGTTGGGATACAGGGCGCGCAGTCGCTTATTAGCCTGGAGTCCGTCTGTGTCGATCTCGTAATGCCCGCTTTCCACGTCCAGAACAATGATTTTGCCGATGTTCTCTTCGGTCTCAACATTCGAACGAATTTGCCGCTCATAAAGCAGATGTCCCCGTCTGCTGATTTCCGTATTGCTCAGATGGGTTTTCGTCATGGCTCCTTGCCTCCCGCATAAGGGATTTCCCATCCATTGTACCATGCTCCTCTAGAGCCGAGCGACGTCAATCCAAACCCCGCGAATCGTTACGAACATCGAAATTGTCGATGAAACCGATGATGCTCTTCTGCCAGGGATATGCGATCTATGCGATTTAGAGCGGAGTTAATGGCGATCGGCGAGGGCGCGCACGGCGGCTTCCGAGAGCGCTATGTTGTAGATCCGCACATCGTCGATGGCGCCCGCGAAGCCCTCCTGTGTGTTCTTTGCTCCTCCCAGCCACAGGTCGCCCTGCCCCTGGCCGGGGGCAGCATTGCCGAAGCTTACCACCACGCCGTCGATATACAGTCTGCGCTGGTGAGACTTTGCGGCCTGCACCAGGGCGACATGATGCCAGCCGGGCGTTACGAGACCGCCCGCAATATCTCCGTTGGACCCTGCCGCCCTCCAGCGGTTGTCTCCGGTGACGCCGAGCCCATACCAGGGGCCATTGTCGTGAGACTTTGCCAGGAACAGGGAGTTGCGGCCGTTCTGGATTTCCGGGTTCACCCAGGCGGCCGCGGTAAAGCTCTGGTTTTCAGTGAAGCGCAGGGCCGCATTGTCGGGGATGGCAACATGGGAGGTGGCGTTGCCGACGGCGTGAAAGCTGAGGGCTCCGGGCCCGATGCGGCCGGCTACCCGCGTTACTTCGCCCTCCACCTTGCCGAGGATGCCGGTGGGGGAGGAGTCGAGAGCCAGGTCGCCCACTCCCTCATCCAGTTTCCAGTACCCTACCAATCCAGCGATCCGCTCCGAAACAAGGGTTCGCGCCAGGGCGGGCGCCGTGGTGGTGGAAGCGCCTGCCGCATTGACGGCCTTGATCCGGTACTGAAACGTGGTCTGTCCAGGCAGGTTGGAGTCCACGAAGGTCGAAGATCGCGGATCGACGGTGGTCAGCCCGAGAAAGGGACCGCCCGAGGAGGCTCGCTCGATCCGGATACCGGTGGCGCTGTCATCGCTCTTCGCCCAGGTGAGCGCGATAGAGGTATCGGAGAGCCGGGTCGCGGTCAGGCCGGTTGGCGCGGCGGGCGGCGCGGTTGCTTTCTTGAGCAGACCGTAGACCACGAGGGCGTGGGTAGTCCCCACATAAACGCGACCATTGGCAACGGTGGGCAGACTGAACTTGACGGTTTCGCCCAGATCGTCCCGGTCGGTGCGGCTGTTATACAGTTCCTGGCTAACGTCGCTTGCCAGGTAGGCGCGCAGTACGCCGGGAGCCCCGAGTTCGATGACCCAGACGATGCCGTCGGTGCTTCCGTTGGCGGAGATGACGGGACTGGCGCCGAATCCTCCGAAGTGCTCCCTGGATTCGGTACACTTGTCCGCCAGACGATTGTTGACGACGGAGTAGCGCCGAAGCGAATCATTGGTCTGAGCGTAGTAGACCGCACCATTATAGTAAGCGGCCGTGCTATATATTCCTCCTGCGCCTCGCAGTGTCTGCACCACGCGATCCGAACCCGAGTTGAGTTTGCCCATGTGGTCCCGGTCGATCAGATACATCACGGAATCTTTGCCGCCGGTCAGAAGCAGATGACGGTGATCCGGGGCGCCGGCCGTATCGGGCAGGAGCAGAATGCCTCCCGACCCCAGGTCGGCGTCGTGATTGTTCAGGTCGACATAATTGAACGGTGTGAAGTAGTCGGACAGCGTCAGGCCGTTGCGGGTAGAGATCTTGAGCACGCTGTCGCCGAAGGCGCCGTGGTCGGAATCGTACGCGCCGTTGCCGGTTGCGACGTAGATGCTGCCCTCCGCATCCGCAGAGGGAGCGCCTCCGGACTGCCAGATGCCGTCCAGTCCGCCGGTGGGAGAAGTGTTGAATACCGCGACCTGATGCAGGGTATGGGCGTCATAGCCTATGATCCAACCGTGATAGGGGCCGTTGTCCCCATGCGACGCCCAGGCGATATAGACGACCCCATTCAAAAGGAGCAGTCCGGGACGCTGATGATGCCGCAGAGGAAGAAAGGGAATCTTGCCATTTTCGGTGCCGTCGCCGTTGCCTGGAACGACGGCCTCGATCTCAACGGGAGC
>JBBRKX010000503.1:0-4743 GCA_038231675.1 Chthonomonadales bacterium
AACGCGAAGCTGCTGGAAAAGCTCGCCTGGCTTGTGGTGTCCATCGGCATTTTGAGCGCCGTCTATGGGCTGTACCAGACTTACTTCGGCTTTACGGCCAGCGAACAGTTCTGGCTGCGGCACTATGCGTATGGATCGGTGATGCTTGGAGGCAAGATCCCTCGCGCCCTGGGTTTCTCTACGAATGGCTTCGAATACGCGGCGTTGATCGGGTACGCGATCATCGTGTGCTGGGCGTCCTGCCTGCGCGGGAACTTCGCCGCCGTTCTGGCAATTCCTTTGCTGGTGGTTGCTTTGTTCCTCGAATCGGTGCGCACCACCCTCGTCATGACCCTGTTCGCATGCATCGTGCTGTGGGCGGTGCAGGGGAAATCCCTGCGATCCTGGCTGCCGCGTTGCGCCCTGGCGGTCGTTCTGGGCGTCCTGGGGCTCTTCTGGTCCCTGAAGCAGGTCCAGCACATGCATGTCGACTCCAATACCCAGGCGCTGGCGGACCACAATGCCGAAGGTCTTCTGAATCCGCTGGACGCCAAGAAATCCACGGCATCGATTCATGGACAGATGGCGGGCCGCGGCCTGATGGAGGGGCTCTCGAGTCCTCTGGGCAAGGGTCTGGGATCGACCACGAGCGCCGCCAGCAAATTCAAGACCGATGTTTCAAGAACAGAGTATGACCTGACCGACAGCTTCGTTTCGCTCGGATTGGTCGGTGGTTTGCTTTATACCGTGATCTACGTCGTGGTGCTTGCCCGCGCGTTCCTCTTCTGGCACCGGGAGCGTTCGCTTGGGGCCGCGGCAATCCTGGGGATCCTTCTGGCCACTCTCGGAGCGTGGCTTACCGTGGGGCAGTATCCGGTAAACATGCTGGTATGGTTCTTGATCGGCGCGCTGGACCGGAGCCCACGGGGTATGGCCGCAAGGGAGGTATCCGCATGAAGATCGCGATTGTAACACATAGCGTGGTGCGCGGCGATGGCCAGGGCCGCGTCGGATATGAGATCGCTAAAGAGGCCCTGCTGCGCGGCCACAAGGTCTCCCTGCTCGCGGATCGGGTTGGAGAGGAGCTTCAGCAGATGGGTGCGCGGTGGATCCCCGTGCATCCGCGGTTCCAAAGACCGATGTTGTGTAAAATCAAGGGCTTCGCGGCGGCAGTCGACCGACGTCTGGACCAGATGCAAAAGGAGTTCGATATCGTTCAGGGGTTTGGATTCGTGCTGACGCGCCCGCATGAGGTGAGCGGAGCCCAGTTTGTGCATTCGGCCTGGCGGAAATCCCCTAACCATATCGCGCGCGGGCGTTATGACGCGTGGGCGCGCTACCAATGGCTTTATTCCGGCTGCAACGCGCAATGGGAGCGTATCGCGTTTTCGCAAGCCAGGCGCGTTGTTGCCTGCTCACAGCGCGTCCGGTGTGAACTGATCGAGGCGGGCGTGCCGGAAAACCGTATCCGGGTCATTCTTAATGCGGTCGATATCGAGGAGTTTCATCCGGGCCCCGCCAATCGGCAGACGCTCGGGCTTCCTGTGGGGGTTCCGCTGGGAGTCTTCGTCGGAGACATTCGAACAAATCGCAAGAACCTCGATGCCGTGCTGCGGGGCCTGGTGTCGTGCCCGGGAGTACACCTTGCGGTGGTGGGCAAAGTCGAAGGCAGTCCTTTTCCCGCATTGGCCGAAAAGCTGGGGTTGAAGGATCGCGTCTGTTTTCTCGGGTTCCGTAAGGATGTGGCGGACATCATGCGGGCCTGCGACCTGTACCTCTTTCCTTCCACATACGAGCCATTCGGCATCGTGGTGCTGGAAGCGCTTGCCACCGGAACACCCGTCATTACGGCGCGCACGGTGGGCGCATCGGAACTCGTTTCCGAGGAGTGCGGAATCGTGCTGTCGGATCCGAACGATGCCGCAAAACTGGGCGCCGCGATCACTCAGTTGATGGGAGACGGGGAAGGCCGCCTTCGCATGGGGCGCGTGGCGCGCACGGTCGCCGAGAACCACACATGGAAGCAAATGGCGGCGGCGTATCTCGCTCTTTATGAGGAAGTTGCCGCGTGAAACGAAAGATCCTGTGCATCAACGGGGCCGGCAAGGGCGACCTCCATGAGTTCCGCGCAAGAGAACTTGCCGGCCGTTTGGAACATGACGTCACCTTTGTGAACGTCGATAAAACGGTCTCGGCACGCAAGGCCGTAAGCGATTTATGGGGTCTGATTGCTTCCACGCAATGGGATCTCGTCTATCAGGAGAGCAGCGGATTCCTTGGCGGGCTGTGTCTGATCCGGGCGGCCATCTCCCGAAACCAGGCCTTCGTGGTGTCGTCCGGCGACCCGATCAGCGGATACTTTCGGGCGACCCGAGGAGCCGCAGCGGGGGCCGCATTCGGAGTGTTTGAAAAGCTTCTCTACCGTACATCCGCCGGTTTTATCGGGTGGACGCCCTATCTGACCGGCAGGGCGATGCATCTTGGCGCACCGCGCGCGGTTACGGTGGAGGGGGCCGTCGATCTAGACTTGTTTGCTCCTTCGACGGACAGCGAGCGGGCGGCGGTTAGAGAAAGATACAACATACCGCGTAACCATCTTCTCTGTGGCGTGGTGGGCAGTTTGAACTGGCGGCCCCGTCATGGGTATTGTTACGGCCTGGAACTGATCGAAATGGTGAAGCGCATCCACAGAAAAGATGTATCCGTGCTGATCATAGGAGACGGGACGGGTAGAGCCGTATTGGAAAGCAAGCTGCCCGAAAACTTGCGTTCGCGCGTCGCGTTTGCAGGCAAAATGCCTCAGAGGGACATTCCGCAGATGATCAGCGCGATGGACATCGGTTTCGTAACCCAGACTCTGGATACGCTGGGCAGCTACCGGCTCACCACCAAGCTGCCGGAATATCTGGCCTGTGGAACCCCTGTGGCGATGAGTCCCGTTCCCGGGTTTTATGATTACGCCCAGGCGGCGGGTTGGCCGCTGCCGGCATTCCACCCGGCCGATCCGCGCTCCCATGTTGAGACTGCTCGATGGATCGACGCCCTTCGCCCGGATGAGGTCACCCAAAAGGCCGGCATGGCCCGCGTGCTGGCCGCCCGCCATTTCAACTATGATGCCATTGGATTGAAGTTCAGTGCGTTCATCGACGATCTGCTCAATGCGCGCCCCGTCTCTAGCGCGCAAGCTGCACGGGCCCCCGAGCCGGTGATCCTGGGATAAGCCGGCCCCCACCTTTCCTGCCCCTGCAGGCGTGGCCCAGGGAAACGGGAGGCGATTGGTTTGCAAATGTTGTTTTGAAAAATGAGGACGCCATATGAGACGGATGGTTCATACATCCCTTGCACGGTCCATGCTAATTCTTACGAGCATTGCCTCAGCCTGCGTCGCCAGCGCGGGGGCCATGCAACTGCCTAAATATTCCACATCCTGGTTCGGCAATTCCTTTAGCGGCGCGGTCAAGCATATGCAGCGGACCATAGACGGGATGTACGTCAGTCCTTCGGGGGCCTGTTATACCAACAGTGGCTGGGATGAAGGCGGTCACCCTGGCGCCATCTATAAGAACGGCGACTACGTGGGGCGGCTGCCGGGGCAGCAGGGGCGCGGATACAGCTTCAGTCGCGCGATTACGGGCGACTCGACGTACGTTTACTATTCGTGTAACCTGACCCCGAAAGAGCCGGCGGAGCCACGGTCCTGGTTCGTTGCCCGCGCGTTTTTGGATGGGCGTCCCGCGCCGTGGGGAAACACGGCGGATCCACTGACCCGCATTCTCCAGGCGCCCAAACAAGCGACGTCGGATGGAGCCGAAGGCGAGATCTTCGGGCTCGCCGTGGTGGGCCGCACACTCTGTGTCTCCACGGGCACGCCGGATCGCATCTGGGTCCTGGATAGAGAGTCCGGACGCCCTATCCGGAATTTCTCCGCGCCCCACCCCGGCCCCATGGTCACGGACAGGTCCGGCAGGCTATGGATCGTGGAGCGCACTGTGGAGGCAGGCAGCCTGAAGATCGTTCAGTATACGGTTGAGGGAGAGCGTACCGGGAAAGTCATCGAAAATGCAGGTAAGCCGGCCGGACTCGCGCTCGATCGCAAAGGCAGGCTTCTGGTGGCGGATGCCGGAACGCGCCAGCAGATCGAAATCTACGATGTATCCGGCGCACGGCCCATGGAGGTCGGCACGTTCGGCATCCGGGGCGGACTGTTCGCGGATAAGGCGGGAGCGGAAAGAAAAGGACAGGCAAGCAGCAAGAAGCTGGCGTATCCCGTGGGCGTGGGCGAAGACGCGCAGGGCGCTCTCTACGTGGCGTGCAGTTACCCCGTAACGGGCTGCGAGATCCGATCCTATTCTCCGGAGAAGGAGTTGAAGTGGAGCCTGGGCAGCCATGAATACATGAACTGCTCGGATGTAGACCCTGCCTCCGACGGCGAAATCGTGTACTCTCCCCGAGAAGTTTTTGCGCTCGATCTGCGTAAAGGCCCCGGCCTGAACGCGCGTCTGCTGGGGCATACGATCGATCCGTTCCGGTTTCCGGATGACCCACGACTTCACGGGGAGGGGGGGAAGGGATATGCGCCTCTTATCCGGCGGATAGACGGGCAGCTGATCATGTATTTGCTCGGGGAACGTGGCCGGATCGCGATCTTCCGTCAATTGAAAGACAGCTATGTCTTTGCGCCGTGCGCCTTCTATAGTCAGGGGCCGATCCCCGGCGGCTGGCCCGCGAGCCAGCCTGTAAAAGGGCGCTGGATCTGGCGCGATA
>JBBRKX010000504.1:0-4742 GCA_038231675.1 Chthonomonadales bacterium
CGTTGACAGTGGCGGAGAACGCGGCAAGAATGGAAGCGCTCTCCCGAAATCTTACCGAAGAAGGGTGCGCCATGTGGCCCGGACTGGGCGTGTCCGATTTCAGTGATTGGACTCCCGAAGAGAGTTTTCTGGTCCTGGGCATGTCCAGGGAGCAAGCGAATAGGCTCTCGGAGCGGTACGATCAAAACGCGTTCGTCCATGGTGAACGTGATGGCGTCGCGACGTTGATCTGGACGCGCTCTGGAATTGGGACCGTGGAAAGCCATCCGCCGCGCACGGAAGCGGGCTGATTATTTCATGACCGGCGCGGAACCGATGCGCCGGTCATGAAATAATCGCGTGGGAAGGGGGCAACACACTATATCGTGAGCCGCCGGTAGCGCGCTTCGACGAACATGAAGATGCCGTACGCGACGAGGCCTGCGGCAACGATGCCCAGCAGCAAGGGGCCGTAGGGTTGATTTGCGAGCAGGTCCAGCGCGCTTCCCAGCCCTTTCGCCTGCTTTGGATTGGAGTGCATCGCCGCCTCGACAATGAAACCCCCTATGATGACGAAGACGATGCCACGTGCGATGTAACCCAATCGGCCGCTCGTTACAGCCCAATTTCGGTACGCCCCCGGGATCTCGTTCAACGCAAGCCGTTTGCTGAAATTCGATTTGTACCCGCGTACTATCTGTGCGATGCCGAGGCCGATGACCACCAGACCGATCAAGCCAACGAGTTCCTGACCCATGGGAATGGCAAGAAGACGGGCCGTCCAGTCCTGAGTGCCCGTGTTGCCCTTGCTGCTGGGAGCTCCGGTGATCAATTGGTAAGCGGTATACGCCAGCACGGCATACGCGCCGCCACTCAGCAGATAGCCGACACGTGTTGCGATGCCTTTCGCATCGGCGCCTTTGTTTTCGGCGTCGAGCCCCGCTTCTACAAATCGCCACAGCGCATAGCCGGCAAGTCCGACCGCGACAATTCCCAGTAAGAACTGGCCGAAAGGCTGATGAACGATTGCGGCAAGCGCGCCCTGACTGTTCGTGGTCTTGCCGCCGCTTGTAAACGCCGCCTGCAGCGCCAGCACGCCGATTACGATATAGACAATGCCCTTGGCGGCATATCCCGCCCGAGCAAGTTTCACCACCCACGGTCCCGCTTGCCGAACCGTACTTTCCGCTCCGCGCTGCATTTTCTCCAACGAAGGGGTAATATTCGCCATTTTTTTCTCCCTAACGACACCATCGGGACATGGAATGTGCCCGCTGGTTGTGAAACGCCATTCGGCACAAGAATGTTCCTAATAATAACCCCTGCGGGAAATGTGTTGGAAGGAGCAACCCATTGCCGCGCTTCCTCGTAGAACGGACTGCATCCCCCATTCATGGGCGAACCGACTGCATTGCAAAGGAGCGAAAATTATGCCAACCCGAACCTCTGAAGCCGAATGGCGTGGCGACCTGCTGGAAGGAAAAGGAACGATCAAGTTGGGAAGCGGCGCTTTCGAGGGTCCCTACGACTGGCGTTCCCGCTCCGCCGATGGCCCGGGGACCAATCCCGAAGAACTGCTTGGAGCGGCGCACGCGGGGTGCTATTCGATGGCTCTCTCGGCGCAACTCGCGCAGGCGGGCCATGCGCCCACGCATATTCATACCTCTGCCCGGGTACATCTGGACAAGGTCGAGGGAGGCTTCGCGATCACGCGCATCGACCTGGAAACGGAAGTAGAAGCGCCTGGGATCGGTGCCGACCAGTTCCAGCAACTGGCCAATGCCGCAAAGACGGGCTGCCCGGTATCCAAGGCGCTCACCGGCACGGAGATCACGTTGAAGGCGACGCTAGCGTAGCGTGCGCGCCCGCCAATACATAGGGTTCGGTTCCCAATAACGACTTCGACGGCGATGAGGACGATATATGGATTATGTGAATTTAGGGAAGAGCGGTCTCAAGGTATCACGTATTTGCCTGGGCTGTATGAGCTATGGTACGCCGGAGCGTGGGTCCCATTTGTGGACCCTGCCCGAGAACGAAAGCAAGCCTTTCATCGCACGCGCCCTTGAACTTGGCATTAACTTTTTCGACACGGCCAACGTCTATTCGGACGGCTCGAGCGAAGAGATCCTGGGCCGAGCGATCCATGAACTTGCACGGCGGGAAGAAATTGTCATTGCCACGAAGGTGCATGGGCGGATGCGCCCGGATGCGAACGGCGCCGGACTATCGCGTAAGGCGATCCTGACGGAAATCGACGCGAGCCTCAAGCGGTTGGGGGTCGATTATGTAGATCTGTATCAGATCCACCGCTGGGATAATCACACGCCCATTGAAGAAACGCTGGAAGCGCTGCATGATGTGGTGAAAGCGGGCAAGGCGCGTTATATCGGCGCTTCTTCGATGTATGCCTGGCAGTTCTGCAAGGCGCTTTACCTTGCGGACAAACATGGCTGGACGCGCTTTGTGTCGATGCAGAACCATTATAATCTGCTGTATCGTGAGGAAGAGCGCGAGATGATGGGCTTGTGCGCGGCGGAAGGGGTGGGTGTCATCCCATGGAGTCCGCTCGCGCGAGGCCATCTGACGCGTCCATGGGAGGAAGCGCCGGGCACCACGCGGTCGGAAACCGATGCGTTCGGTAAAACGCTGTACAAAAGGACCGAGGAGGCCGACCGCGTCGTCATCGACCGGGTTGGCACGATCGCCGAAGCGCGCGGCGTGCCACGCGCACAGATCGCGTTGGCGTGGCTGCTTTCGAAACCAAACGTTGCTTCTCCGATCGTGGGCGCAACAAAACCCCACCATCTGGAAGACGCTGTGGCGGCGGAGGCACTCCCTCTTTCGGTCGAGGAGATCGCCACCCTGGAGGAACCGTATGTTCCGCATCCCGTGAGTGGCTTCTCCTAACGCTCGGCCCGCGAACACCGTCATCGACACTATCGAATCGTCTGCATGGCAGGCGATCTATTGGAGTGTAGGCGGGATGGTCTGCGGTTTTTGTTGTACGGGAGTCGCATTGGGTGTCCCGGATGCCGGCGCACTGTTCGGAGACATGACAGCTGCATGCGAGGGCGTTCCCTCAGCTTTCACAACCCCGTTGTCATTGTTAGTGTTGCTGCATCCGGGCAGCCCGAGAAGGATCACGGCCAGTGTTACCAGAAGGGCATAATCGCATGTTTTCATAACTTCTCCTACTTACTCTAGCACCGGGGCGTAGAAAAGGTACCAGCTACAGCCGTCGTTGCTAGACTGACGATCTACCCAAATATCCTGGGGTATTCCCGTTGCGTCCGAAGATGCCCATGGCGAATTGACAGAGGGATTTATGACATATTTGGAGTGTCCGTCCAGATAGGCATAATTGGAGCCATGGTTGCTGTGCGTCCACCAGGTTGTATCACTGTTGAAATTATAACCAAATGCTCCCGCACAATGCGCGCCGCCGTCGTCTGTAATAAACAGGGGTTCTCCGTCCCCGTTGCCGTTGAGCATGAGCGGAAAAGAATTCGCGTATCTCGGCATGGTTGCCTTTCCCATACCTTCGGAAAACACAATGACGTACGCTGGTGATGGCGAACCCGCCAATGGCCACTGATTAAGGTAGCCATTATAGGTTACTGAGAAGGTATATCCCTTAGCTGCAGCTAGCGTTACGCCAGTGACATCGCTTCGGTCGCGCGCCGCCGATGGGCAGTTGTAAATCTGATAGTTTTTGATGTAGGGCGCGATCGAGTTCGACCAATACGAATCCCGCGTGGGCGTATGACCGAAAACGTCGGCGGGAGTACTTGTAGATCCAACGGTCCAGGCAGCGCCATCGTAAAACATAGATAACGGCAACCGTTCGTCGTAGTCCTGCACGTATTGGAGAACACCCAGCGTCATCTGCTTTGTGTTCGACAGGCAGGTTGCCTGGCGTGCCTTTTCGCGGGCTTGAGCAAATACCGGGAAAAGAATGGCCGCAAGTATGGCTATAATCGCGATAACAACCAATAATTCAATAAGAGTGAAACCTGAAGGACGCTTATTCATAATCAGACCTTTCTTAGGCTAGAGTAACAGCCAAGGGTTTCCTATTCAACAGAGACATGTCCGGGTTCAAGGGTCTCTATTGATAAATAAAAACCACCCATGCTTCGCCGAAAAGGCGTGCAACAACATTGTTGCTCCAAGGGTGGCAAGACATGATTCGGCACACCGGCATTGCGGCGCCATCGAGTTAATCAGACCGTATCTTCGCTGCTTCAGCAAGAACGACGTATTGTACAGCAAAAATGTTCGCATCGCCAATCTTTCGATAAATCTGCCGAATATTAGCACTAAACGGACGAGCGGCCGAATGCCGGGAGCCATAATATCCTGAATGAAAGACCGACGGTGGTGAGCTATAAAACAAGGGAGGCGCTATTGTCTTTGTGCCACCAGACTTAAGCGAACGACCGGGCCTGCGTGGTGTTCCTAACATCAGCGTAAGGGGAACGTAAACATCATGGCGAGCGGAGCTGAGCCAATATTTTACGTTTTGTCTATCTACGTACTAATAATGGAAAACGTTGCCACAATGAAATAATTTTGCGGATCAGAACGGTTACCTTGGTAAGGATTAGAAACCCTCTGTCTCAGGCACGTCAGTGGATGCCTACGACCTTGAAGTCGATGCTGACGCTATGGAAGAGGAAGCCGTTTCCAATGACGGCAAGGTTGTTGAGGAGGGCATAGCTCACATCCCCGTTCGTCTGCCCCTGGAACACGATGTCCTC
>JBBRKX010000505.1:0-4741 GCA_038231675.1 Chthonomonadales bacterium
AAGACAGCCACAACAGCAACAAACCGCCCTCAAGCGATGGATTAAAGAAGAAGCCCGTCTCCCTGAGACAACTCACCGCACGCAAGCCCGGCGCACAAAAAGGGCATCGGGGCAAAACCCTGGAGTTTGCCGCAACGCCCGATCATATCGTTGTCCATTCGCCCGAGTGCTGCAGCGGGTGCGGCCTGCTCTTTGAAGCTCAGCAGAGTGCCAGCAACCGACTTGAACCCGTGGTCGCAGGGATCCGCGAAGCGCTGGGTGCGGCTCCTGTCGTTCACTTTGACGCGACGGGCTTTCGCGTGGAGGCGAAACTGCACTGGCTGCATTCGGCCTCGACCCCCACGCTTACTTCGTATACCTGGCACAAGAAGCGCGGCCGCGAAGGAATGGACGCAGGCGGCGTGCTTCCTCTTTTTACGGGCACGGCGGTACACGACGGATATGGCAGTTATCAGCAGTATGGCTGTTCGCACGCCCTTTGCAACGCCCATCCCCTGCGCGAACTCACCGCTCTCTACGAGCAAGAAGGGGCCGAGTGGGCAAAAGAGATGCGCCATCTGCTCACCGAAATCAAACACGCTGTCGATGGGGCGAAAGAGAGGGGCCAGCCCCGCCTGCCGGTACTTTTAGAAGCGCAATTGGAAGGGCGGTATCGCCAACTGCTAAAAAGAGGGCTTGCCGCGCATCCTCCTCGCGTGGTGATCGCGGGGAAGCGGGGCAAACAGAAGCAAAGCCCTGCACGTAATTTGCTGGATCGCTTGCAACGGTATGAGGCTCAAGTGCTCGCTTTCTTGCGTGATTTTCGGGTTCCCTTCGACAACAACCAGGCGGAGCGCGATATGCGTATGATGAAGTTGCAGCAGAATATCTCATAGAGAAACCAGTTGAACATCGCACAAATACCAAGAGAGAGACGACCTGTTCTTTTATGCGACCTATATCTGATCGCTCTATTAGCTGGAAAAAACAGGACGACGACATCTACTTATTTCGCGACAACCGGTGGTATCGAGACGATTATCTGGAAGTGCCTGCTTCGTTACTAAGAAAGTGGCTGCCGTCTAATCCGCCTGCCGGATCGGGCAAAAATAAGAACTCGCTCCAGTTTGTGGGAACAACGGCAGAGCAGGAAGCGGCCCAACTGAACTGGAAGGCTGAGTGCGTCAGCACGCTGACGCCCTGGCACCTACCTATCTGGAGCTAACGCTGGCTTCGCTCGCCTGCCAGATACTACCGCGTGACACTTTTGAAGTGCTGGTCGTCGATGACGGCTCTCCCGAGCACCAGCGCCCGTTGCTGGAGCGCATTTATCAGGAGGCCGATCTTCCCCTTAAGCTCTTCCGCAACGAAAAGGCGCAGGGGCGTTCCGCAGCGCGCAATATCGCCCTCAACCAAGCAAAGGGAGAGATCATCGTTTTCCTCGATGACGATCGGCTCGTTGAAAAGGACTTTCTTAATCTGCATTTGCAGCACCATATTCTCGGTCCTTGCACCGTCATCGGACCGGTGAATATGTATGTGCAGAGTCACATCAGGCACGATCATCCCATGCTGGCGCTCGCGATGGGCTTTCTGCGTGGGACAACCTATGCGGGCCAACATGTGCTGGAAGTCGAGCACAGTATCCAATATCGGTGCAGACTGTTCGCACTCCCCTGAGGGATGTTGCGCCTGTTGCCGACAGCGGGGCCCACGGCTTCAAACAGATGCCGCGAGCGTCCCTCGCCTTCGACCGTGCAAACAGGGCGGTAGAGATGTCGAAAAACGTGGCCTTTTTATCCGAGGTAGCGGGGCCATCGGGCCTGGGGGCGGTGGGCGGCGGTCCATCGGGATGGCTCTTGGCATCGCCCGGAAGGGTATCCGCCTTTAATTCGAGCGCATTGTTAAATCCGTCTCCATCTGCGTCCTTGTCATCGAGCGCGTGTAAAATCGCGGGCGTCAGCGTCCCGGTCTTCTTCTGCTTCAGCGCAAGCTTTATGCTGCTTCCGTAGGGATTCAGGTCGGGCGGTCCTCCCGACGTATGGCATAACTTACAGCTTGCCTTATCCAGGGTGCTCTTGGGTTTGATGCCGTAGGTCTTCTTCGCCACGGCAAGGTAATCCGGAAGCGCTCCGGCATAGGGGAGCAGCGTGGCAAGGCAGAGACAGCCGAACAGGGCCGCGAGCGCCGTCATACGCAAGGTGGAGGATCGATCCCTGTTTCTCGTAAAGTTTTCCATGGTCCTGGTCTTTCTGAAGCTAAAGGTCTGAATTTAGAGGCATGATAGCGCATGCAAGCCTCAATATTGAACGCGTAAGGTTGCCCTGAGATCACGGGCCTGCCGACGCTGGACGGCTTCCGCCGTCAGTCGAATAAACTGGTTCTTGGTCGGATAGTAGTTGATCGCGGCATCCGTGCTGACTTCGCTCAGATCCCCCGAAATAAGTTCGGCGCGTGCCGTCACCGAGAGGTTGCGATGGAATAGGTATTCCGGCTCGACGGACAGATGCACGGTGTTCAAACCCGGCGCGTGGGCAAGCACCGCGAGCGTCGTGAGGAAGAGCCGGGACCGGATCGCATAGGTCCCGACCAGGCCGATTTGATGGGCGTCTTTGTGGAGATATCCGATCACCCCCGCGCTTGCATACCCCCACCGATGAAAGAAATGCGCGTAAACCCCGCTGCTGGCTCGAACCGTCCCCTGACGCGTGAATTCAAGGTGCCCGCGAAACGGAACGGCAAGCGTAAGATAATTCCCGTCCGGAGAGGACTTTGCCCGGTTGTCGAAATAGTCCAGTCGGATCGCGGGCGCGGAAGCGCCGAAGGCGAAGTCGTCCGATCCTTCCGTTAGCCCGAAGGGCAGGGTATCCGCGAGGGTGTTGTTCGGATCATACTGGAATCGCAACGGACTGATCTGTCCGACCGTGACGGCAAGCTGCCCTCTGCGGCCAAGCAGCGGCACGGATACATAGGCGTCGTTCAAGTCGCCCTCGGTCGCCGCGCTATTTGTCGTCGCGGCAAGGAGATCCAGGAAGAACCCTCCTTGATGCGCCTTCCCGATGTCCAGACCACTGGAAGCAAAGATCTCGAACGATCGGAAATTGGCGGTTTCCTGACGCTGTGTCTGGTCGTGATCGTAGCTGAACGTCGTGATCGTGGAGATCGGCAGATACTGTGTCGGGTCGCGTCGCGCAACCCGGGTTTCTCCCGGCCAGTTGTAGAAGTTCGCCTGGAAAGCAAGGCCGAACTTATTAAGCCGCGGGACGGTGAGATGACAGGTCGCGCAAGACACATTGTATTGTCGAGAGTAGACAGGAAGCGCGCCTGCCGTGCTCTGTATCGCTATAATCGCAAATAGGGCGAACAAGGACAGAAAGCGAACGCGCATCGAACAAACGCCCATGGGATTTCCCTCCGGGACTTACGCGATTCGTGAGGTCGCAAGATACATTGCCGAAAACTCGCGGCAATAATTATGCTCCCCTCCGCTGCCCGAAGAGATATACCAGTGGTCGCCACCATTGTCACTCGGCTTCCGCAAGAGGGGTGTCGATGATCGCGAGGGAATGCCGGCCTCGGACGTAAGTGACATTCGTGACGCCCAGCACGCTGCGCAGCCGCTCGGCAGGCACTTTGGCGGGCCCCGGATCCAGAGCTTTTCCAGGTTCCGGCTTTGGAAAGGCGGTCGAGCGAGCCGTATGAAAGGTGACGTTTCCCTCCACTTTTTGCAGAGCCTGGTGGATATGTCCGTTCAGCACGGTCACCGAGCCGAACCGCTTCAGGTAGCCCAGCGCACGGGCGCTATCCTCCGTGCCCCAGCCCCACTGAGGATAAACGGACCACAGGGGGATATGCGCGAAGACCACGATGGGCGTGCTGCTCTTCAGAGTAGCCACATCCTTTTCCAGCCACTCCAACTGCTCCGCGCCGATCTGGCCAAGCTGGTCGGATTTGAGGTTCAGCACATTGTTCAGCCCGATGAAATGAACGCCCTTCTGATCGAAGCTATACCAGCCGCCTCCCTGCGTTCCTTTCCCATAGCGTTCCAAATAAACTTTCGCCCCTTCGTCGACCACGTCGTGTTCGCCGGGAACGTAAAATGTTTTTGAAAACTTGCCGCCCTTGAGCAGTTGATCGACGGTGTCGAACTCGTCGGGCTTCGACATGTGGCTGATATCTCCCGTGTGGATCACAAAGGCGGGGGGATGGTCCGCCGCATTGATTTGGGTGATGGCATCCTGGAGCGTCGCCGTCACATTTGTATTCGCGGGTTTGCTGAAGCCGATGTGGCTGTCGCTGATCTGAACAAATGTCAGGTCGCCGTGCAAGGGCGCCGCCCCGGCCTTTGCGGGCATTCCCAGTGCCTGCGATTGCAGCACGCCGCCGCTCATGGTCCATAATACTCCCGCGCCTGCCCATGCCATGCACTTCAAAAATCCACGGCGGTCGACGCCATCTTCGCTGTAATTGTCTTCGATCTGGCTCATCATTCTGGTCCTCTCCTTGTTGCAGGAATGGTTCTTCGGCCGTCCTACCGAATGGCGGCCGAACGAACCCCATGGTAATCTACCGGGAGGTGTGGTCGCACGCCTCTTCCGCGCCGAGTACAATCTCTACGCGTCCTTTTATGACGCCCACACGATAAAGGCGGAATGGAAATAGGGTTTCCTGATATGTCCTGGTTTCCTGTTCAGGAAACCAGGACATATCAGGAAACATTGTAATAAGCGGCATAGGGCGTTTGTGCTACTTAAGCACGAAG